>JBAROU010000197.1:0-7968 GCA_049642385.1 Dehalococcoidia bacterium
CTGCACAGAAGGAGGGTCCTCAGCTTGTCAGTCCTCAATAGCATCGGAAGAGATCTTCAGGCCGCGCGAGAGCGAGACCCGGCGGCGATTAGCAGCCTCGAAATCATCCTGACGTATCCGGGCTTCCAAGCCCGGCAGTTGCACCGGCTCGCGCACGCGATGCACACGCGGCATGTGCCCGTCCTGCCACGACTGATCTCGCACCTGAACCGCGCCATCACGGGCATCGAGATTCACCCCGGGGCCAGGATCGGCGAGGGGTTCTTCATCGACCACGGGATGGGCGTGGTGATCGGTGAGACGGCGGAGATCGGCGACAACTGCCACCTCTACCAGGGCGTGACGTTGGGCGGCACGAGCACCCGTCGCGAAAAACGCCACCCTACCCTGAAGGACAACGTCTCGGTCGGAGCGGGCGCGAAGCTGATCGGCGCGATCACGGTGGGGGAGAACGCGTCGATTGGGGCGGGTTCGGTCGTCGTTACCAACGTGCCGCCGAATGCGACCGTCGTTGGCGTGCCCGGGCACATCGTGGCCTATCGCGACCCCGGTTCGGATACGGTGCTCCACCTGCCCGACCCCGAGTGGGACCGGATCACGGAGCTCGAGCAGCAAATCGAGGCGCTCCAGGAGCGTCTGCGCGCGCTCGAGGCCGGGCGAACCGGCGAACCGCCGCCTGCGCGGACGCCGGGCGTTTGGCCGGGCGAGGGACAGCGGCCATGACGCTGAGGTTGCGCAACACGCTTTCAGGCGAGATCGAAGAGTTCGTCCCGATGGGCAACGAGGTGCGCATGTACGTCTGCGGCGTGACGCCCTACGACGCTAGCCACGTCGGCCACGCGATGAGCTACATCATCTTCGACGCGCTGCGTCGCTATATGGAGTACCGCGGCTTCAAGGTTCGCCACGTACAGAACTTCACGGACATTGACGACCGGATCATCGCGCGCGCCGAGAAGGCGGGGCAGGACATTCGCACGTTCACGAACAGCATGATCGAGGGCTACCACCGCGACATGCGCGGGCTGAACATCCTCCCCGCGCACGTCTACCCGCGCGCAACGGAAGAGATCCCGCAGATGGTCGAAGCGATCGAGGTACTGATCGCCAAGGGCTATGCCTACGAGGCGAAGGGCGATGTCTACTACCGGGTCGCGAAGAAGGAAGACTACGGCAAACTGTCGCACCGGACGGTGGAGTCGATGCTGGCGGGCGCGCGCGTCGAGCCTGGCGAACACAAGGAGAACCCGGCCGACTTCGCCCTCTGGAAGGCAGCGAAGCCGGGCGAACCTTCCTGGGAGAGCCGGTGGGGACCGGGACGGCCGGGCTGGCACATCGAATGCTCGGTGATGTCGAGCCGCTACCTGGGCGACCAGCTCGACATCCACGGCGGCGGCGAAGACCTGATCTTCCCCCACCACGAGAACGAGATCGCGCAGTCTGAGGCGTTCACGGGTAAGGCGCCGTTCGTGCGCTACTGGGTGCACAACTCGTGGGTGAAAGCGGGCGACGAGAAGATGAGCAAGTCGCTCGGCAACTTCATCACGATCGCAGAAGCTCTGGAACACTGGTCGTCCGACGCGATCCGGATGTGGGTGCTCACGTCGCACTATCGCACACCGTTGGCCTTCACAGACGAGGCGCTCGTTGCCGCTAAGCGCGGCGCGGAGCGGCTGCGCATCGCGGCGCGCGGTGGCGCGAGCGGCGACGGAGCGGGGGACTCGCTCGACCCGACGCCCTACCGCGCGCAGTTCGTCGAGGCGATGGACGACGACTTGAACACCTCGAAGGCGCTCGCCGCGCTGTTCGACGTGGCACACGAGATCAACCGCGCACGCGACGAAGGCCGCCCGTTCAGCGAAGCGCGCGATGCGCTGCTGGAGCTCGCGGACGTGCTGGGCCTTACGCTGACGGAGCCGGAGGCGGCGTTGGGCGCCGCGCCGTTCATCGAGCTGCTGATCGAGTTGCGCGCCGAGCTGCGCGAGGCGAAGCAGTTCGAGCTGGCGGACCGCGTTCGAGCGCGGCTGAGCGAGCTCGGCATCACCATCGAGGATGCGTCCGGCGGCACGGAGTGGCGGCGGCGGGAGTGACACGAACGCCTAGACCGCACATGAACGACTCGCTATACTGCGCCTTCGTATGAGCTCGGCCGAGCCGCGCCTCGACCTGAGGCGCTACATTCGCGAGGTGCCGGACTTCCCACAGAAGGGTGTCCTGTTTCGGGACATCACGCCCCTCCTGCGCGACCCCGATGCCTATCGTTATGTCATCGACGAGATGACGCGCCGCATCGGGGCCCTCGCGCCGGACGTCATCGTCGGCATCGAGTCGCGCGGCTTTCTCTTCGGCGCGCCGATGGCGTATCACCTGGGAATCCCGTTCGTGCCGGTGCGCAAGGCGGGTAAGCTGCCGGCCGAGCGGATGAGTGTTGAGTTTTCGCTCGAATACGGCGAGAGCCAGCTCGATATTCATGCGGACGCGCTGGCGCGCGACCAGCAGGTGATCATCGTGGACGACCTCCTAGCGACGGGGGGCACGGCTTCGGCAGCGGCGAAGCTGGTCGAACTGCTGGGCGCGTACGTGAAGGCGATGGCGTTCTTAGTAGAGCTGAGCTTCCTGGGCGGACGCGAGAAGCTGCGAGAGCACACGATTATCTCCCTTTTAGACTACAGCGACGGCGGTTGATCCTAGCGACCCACTCGATACGATGCTCTTGGCGAACAGGGAGAGTTTGTAGCTTCAAGGAGGGAACCATGCGAAAGACCTGGGCTGTCATGGCGGTCGCGCTGCTTCTGAGCATGCTCGCCGTCGCATCGGTCGCTTGCGGCGACAGCAACGACGAGAACGGCGGTGATACGACACCAACAGCGGAGGACCAGACACCGCCGAGCGCCGAGACAAGCAGCGTCGCCGTGCGGCTGTACGAGTTCGCGATTGAGCCGACCCCTGCTTCCGTGCCCGCCGGGGAGGTGACGTTCAATACCAGCAACGATGGCGCGGAGGTCCACGAGTTTGTCATCGTCCGAACCGACCTCGCGGAGGACGCTCTGCCGACGGCCGAAGACGGCAGCGTCGACGAAGCGGGCGAGGGAGTTGAGGTTGTCGACGAGATCGAGGACATCGCCTCCGGCGACGAGGCGTCGGTCACCGCGAACCTAGAATCGGGTTCATACGTACTGCTCTGCAACGTCGTGGAAACCGGAGACGGCGAGCACGCAGGGACGGCTCACTACGCAGAGGACATGCACACCGCGTTCACCGTCGAATAGCCCGCGGGTGCGCTAGACATACCAGTTCGGCCCCTCTTTACGAGGGGCCGAACTGTCTTTTCTCGGTGGCTCTGGGAGCCTAGGCGAGCTGTGGTTGCAGGATCTGGCTGCGGGGCAGCATACCTTCCATAATGCGCTCCAGGGCCATGGTGTGAGCGCAGGCCCCCCAACCGGCAAAGAAATCGCAGCTGCAGCGCCACGTCTCCCCGTCCAGCGCGACCTCGTGCTTATCGTTCTCTCCATCGAACTGGACACGGAGGCCCTGGACGTGGATCCGGCTGCGTTCCTGGGCGTAGCGCTTGGCTTTCTCGATCTTGCCGATGAGGCCGGAGTTCATGGAACACCCCTTTCACTCTGCCGCAAAAACAAAGCGACACCGGGAACCCCGGTGCCGATCGCCTTACACGAAGACTGCCTGGCGGGACATGATGCTATGGGTATTCTACGGCCCGGCCGAGAGGCTGTCAAGCGGTGGCCTCACAGGTGCGCCAGCAGCGCCCGCTGCCTATACTGGCCATCGTGAAGCAGACTGGCGCGTCGTATCGGGACGCGATAGCCAGCCGGGCTCGGCCGAGCCTGGCGACCGCCTCGGCCATCGTGGCAGCGGGCTTCCTGGGAAGCCGGCTGCTGGGCCTGGGGCGCAGCGTCGCCATCGCCCACTCATTCGGCACGAGCCCGGAGCTCGACGCGTACTGGGTCGCGTTCCGTCTGCCAGACCTGATCTTCCAGATGCTCGCCGGCGCCGCCCTGGGTGCGGCGTTCATCCCCACGTTCGCGCGGATGTTCACGAAGGACGGCGAGGAGGCCGCCTGGCGGTTGACGAGCTCCGTCCTGAACCTGATCACCATTGCAACGTTCGTCTTCGCCGTAATCGGTTTCTTGTTGGCGCCGGTGCTGGTGCCGCTGATCGCGCCGGGCCTGGGCGAAGGCACCGGCCGGCAGGAGGAGATACGCTCGCTTGCCGTCGATCTGACGCGGCTTATGATGCTTTCGCCGATCCTGTTCTCTGTGGGCGGGATGTTCATGGCGATCCTGAATGCGCGCCACCACTTCCTCTTCCCCGCCCTCGCGCCGATGATCTACAACATCTCGATCATCATCGGCGCCGTCGCGTTCGACAGCGTCCATGCACTGGCGGCAGCGGTGGTCATCGGTGCGGGGCTACACCTGCTGATCCAGATGCCGGCGCTGTTCCAAATAGGGATGCGCTACAGCCCGATCGCTCAGTGGAGCGACGCGGCGGTACGCGAGGTGGGGCGGCTGATGGGGCCGCGCGTGCTGGGGCTGGGGGCGTTCCAGGTCAACCTGCTGATCACGACGTTCTTCGCATCGAACGTGGGCGAAGGGTCGATCTCCGCGATCAACTACGCCTGGCTGGTGATCATGGCGCCGCTGGGGCTGTTCGGCATGGCGATCTCGACGGCGGTCTTCCCTACCCTAGCGGAGCAGGCGGTGGATCGGCGCGACGAGCTGCGCCGGACGCTGGTGCGGAGCATACGCATGATCCTCTTCCTCACCATCCCGTCATCGATCGGGATCATCGTGCTTTCGACGCCGCTGGTGACGTTCCTGTTCCGGCACGGTGCGTTCACCGACGCGTCGAGCGGTGTCACCCGTGATGCACTCATCTTCTACTCGATTGGCCTCTTCGCCCACGCGGCGATCGAAATCCTGAGCCGCGGCTTCTACGCGCTGAGCGACACCCGCACGCCCGTCGCGTTCGCGCTAGTGGCGCTGGCGGCGAACCTGATCCTGAGCGTCATTCTCGTCGGACCGTTGGAGGTGAGAGGCCTGGCGTTAGCCGTCTCACTCGCGAGCATCGCGAATGCGGGGCTGCTGTTCTGGCGGCTGAACGAGCGACTGGGCGGACTCGACCTGCGAGTGCTGGGGCAGGCGCTCGGCCGGACGCTGATCGCCGTGGCGCTCATGGCGGAGATCATGGCGTTCTATCTGATCCTGCTGCACGAGGCCAACCACCTGAACACAGGCAGCTTCTTCGACGCGTTCCTGGCGCTGGCGGGTGGCGGGCTGCTGGGCGGCGTGATCTTCCTCGCCACGGCCCGGGCGTTACGGCTCGATGAAGTCGAGACGCTCCTGCGCCGGGTGCCCTGGCCGAAGCGCGCTGTCGCATAGCCGCCCAAGACACGCTATGCGTATCCTCGTCGCGCCGCAGGAGTTCAAGGGCAGCCTCACCGCTCGTGAGGCCGCAGACGCCATCGCACATGGGCTGCGTCGCGCGCTGCCCGACGCCGAGATCGATGCGGTCGCGCTTGCGGACGGCGGCCCGGGAACGGTCGATGTCCTCGTCGAGGCGACCGGCGGGCGGTACTTCGAGACCGATGTGCGCGACCCCCTCGATCGCCCAGTGCGCGCCCGCTGGGGAGCACTGGGCGAGAACGGCACGAGCGAACCACCCACCGCTGTCATCGAGATGGCGGCGGCTTCAGGGCTGACGCTGCTGCGCGGCGACGAACGCGACCCGAAACGGGCGTCGACGTTCGGGACGGGCGAGCTGCTGCAGGCGGCGCTCGACGCAGGCTACCGACACATCATCGCCGGCGTCGGCGGTAGCGCGACGAACGACGGCGGCGCGGGCGCGGCGCAGGCGCTCGGCGCGCAACTGTTCGATGAACAAGGCCGCGACCTCGAGCGCGGCGGCAGCGCGCTCGCGCGGCTGGCGCGTATCGACGCTTCTGCGCTCGACGCTCGGCTGCGGGAGACGAACGTCATCGTGGCGACGGACGTGACCAACCCGCTCTGCGGCCCTCAGGGAGCATCGCTCATCTACGGGGCGCAGAAGGGCGCCACGGAGCAGGTAACGCGCGAGCTGGACGCGGCGCTCGCGCGCTACGCCGAGGCTATCCGGCGCGATCTGGGCGTCGATGTGGCTAACGTGCCCGGCGCGGGCGCGGCGGGCGGGCTCGCGGCGGGGCTGATCGCGTTCTGCGGCGCGACCGTACGCTCGGGGTTCGAGGTGGTAGCCGAAGCGATCGCGCTGGAGGATCGCGTCCGTGCGGTCGGCGCGGTGATCACCGGCGAAGGCCGCCTCGACAGCCAGAGCGCCTCCGGCAAGACGACGATCGCTGTCGCGCGCCTCGCGCGCGAGGCGGGAAGGCCAGTCATCGCGCTGGCGGGCAGCGTCGAGGGCGGCACGGTGAGCGAAACAGCGCGCGCGTTCGACGCGGTCTTTGCGCTGACACCCGACCTGGCGCCGGCAGACGTGGCGATGGCGCGCGCCGCCGAGCTGCTGTCGGCGGCGGCGGAACGCGCCGGCGTGTGGATACGGGAACGACTAACCTGAGCCGAGCTCCCCTTCCGTTTCTGGCGGCGACAGCTCCGCCACAGCGCTGCTGGCGGACTCTGGCAGGCGGCCTGCGCGCCAGACGTAGACGAGTAGCACGAGGAAGATGCTGGCGACGATCAGCGGCAGCGCGCCATCGGTGAAGTCGCGGTCACCGGTGAGGATGTCGTACAGCGTGACGAGCACAACGCCTGCCTGGGCAGCGTAGGGTACCCACAGGAGGAGCCGGAAGCGCTGCGGCTCCCAGGCAATCAGCGCGTAGATCGGGGCCAGCACCAGGAGGTGGACGCCGAGCAGTCGCTGGGCGGCGCCGCCCTCACCACCATCCAGGCCGCCTCCAATAGTCGCCGCGCTGGCGTCCTGGAAGAACGTCAGAGCAAGTCCGGAGAAGATGGTCCACACCGCCAGGAGCGCCAGCACGACTCGCACCGTGCCGCGCGCGCTCAGGACGGCGGCTGGCGGCTCGAGCTTCTCCTCGACCGGCGGCGACGGGGCGGGTTGGTCGTCACTCATAGCGAACCTGCGTTTGTGTCTCATTCTAGCATCTGTTCCCGCATGGCGATTGGCTCCCCGCATCGCCGTTCAGTAGCATGGGAAGGCGGCGCTCGAACGGAGGACTTCGTGACGACGACTTTGCAACAGCCTACTACCGACCATCCACCCGACGGCGACCTCATCATTCAAGCGACCGACGTGGTGAAGACCTACGACACGGGTAAGGTGCAGGTGCGCGCCCTGCGGGGCGTGTCGCTCACCGTCCGTCGTGGCGAGATGGTCGCGATTATGGGGCCCTCCGGCTGCGGCAAGACGACGCTGCTCAACTCGCTGAGCGGCCTGGATGTGATCGACGACGGCCTGATCCTGATCGAAGGCGTCGACATCAACCGGCTCTCGGACAACGCCAAGTCGTCGTACCGGGCGAAGCGGATGGGGTTCGTCTTTCAGTTCTACAACCTGCTACCGGTGCTGTCGGCGGTCGAGAACGTGGAGCTGCCGCTGCTCGTCGCGGGCGTCCGTTCGAAGGACGCTCGTCAGCGCGCGCTCGCGTCGCTCGGAACGGTGCAGCTCACCGACTGGGCGACGCACCGGCCGGCGGAACTGTCGGGAGGCCAGCGCCAGCGCGTTACGATCGCGCGTTCGCTGGTGAACGAACCGGCGATCGTCTGGGCGGATGAGCCCACGGGCGACCTAGACTCCACCAACGCTGATCAGATTATGGACCTGATGGTGGGGTTGAACGAAGCCCACAGTCAAACGTTCGTTATCGTGACGCACGCGCGCGATGTGGCGGAACGCACGGACCGGATCATCCAGATGGTCGACGGGCTGATCGTCGATGAGCAGGTGACTCGGAGGGGCCAGCAGCGGCTGGCGGGCGCGGCCAGCTAGCAGCAGGCA
>JBAROU010000244.1:0-14492 GCA_049642385.1 Dehalococcoidia bacterium
TACCGGGCCAGGCGGCTTGTCGACGCAGACGTTCGCGTTGGCGCCCGATCTAGCTGGCAAGACGTTCGTGGCGCCGTACGACTTCTCCAACAACGATACCCACGCGAATGACGATAACGGCCACGGCACGCACGCCGCCGGCACTATCGCGCAGGACACCGGCAACGCATACGGCGTCGCGGGCATGGCGCGCAACGCGACGATCATGCCGGTGAAGGTGCTTGCCTGGGACGGCACTGGCTATGATAACGATCTTGTCGAAGCGATCTACTACGCGGTCGATAACGGCGCGGATGTGATCAATCTGAGCCTCGAGTTCAGTGGCACGGGCCTTCCGAATGGCAGCGGCGACTACTGCACGGAGATCGTCGGCCTCGCAGACGCGCTCGATTACGCTTACGTGCATGGTGTCGTGGTTGCCGCGGCCGCAGGCAACACGGGAGCGACCACGGTGTCTTGCCCGGCAGCCTATCCCACGGTAATTGCCGTGGGCGCAACGCGCTTCGACGGCCAGCGACCGTCGTATTCGAACCAAGGCGCCACGCTCGACGTGACGGCGGCGGGCGGCGATCCGACCGTAGACCAGAACAGCGACGGCTTCTCGGATGGCGTGCTCCAAGAGACTTACTGCAACGATTACTTCACGCTGCTGCTCAGCGGCGTATATAACAGCTTCTGCGACGTCTTCATGTCCGGCACGTCGATGGCCGCGCCACACGTAGCGGGCCTGGCTGCGCTCCTCCTCGGCGAAGACTCGTCGCTCACGCCCGATGAAGTGCGCACGTATATCGAGACGACTGCGCGTGACCGCGGCGCGGCCGGCTGGGACACGGCCTACGGTTGGGGTGAAATCAAGGCGAAAGCAGCGGTCGCGGCCCTGGCCGCGGAGTCACCCAAGAAGACGCCGACGCCGACTCCTGCGCCAAAGGGGACGGCTACGCCAACGTCCACGCCGAACGGGACGCCGACGCCGACGAAGACGCCGTCGCCCTCACCGACGCTAACGCCAACGCGCACACCGACGCCCACGCCCACGCCGACGGCCTCGCCCACGCCGACACCCACGGTGGAACCCTCAATACGCCCGAATGGCTCGATCGTCAAGGGGAGCGGCACCGCGGTCTACTGGCTGGAGAACGGCCAGAAGCGCCACATCGCGTCCCTCTCGATGTTCAACTCGTGGGCGCTGTCTTCCCAGCAAGTCATCCTCATCTCGGACCAGGAGCTGGCATCGCATGCTGATGGTGCAAAGGTTGGGTTCCGGCCGGGCAAGCTCGTTCGCAACGGGAGCACCGGCGCAATCTACTTCGTATCCAACGACGGAGACTGGCTGCTTGGTCAAAAGCGGCACATATCTTCCATGGCCGCGCTCAACCAGTGCTTCCCCGGTTTGCCAAGAATCGGTGTTACGGCCCAGGAACTCGCTGTTCAGCCAGACGGACCATCCATTACCGGCTGTCCGAGTGTGCACCCCAACGGCGCGCTGGTGAAGGGCAGCGGGAGCGCAGTCTACATGCTGTCACAAGGGGAGAAGCGCTGGATCGCCAGCTTCGCGGCGTACCAGTCGTGGGGATTCACGGGAGACGTTGGCACGATCTCGAACGTTGAACTGAATAGCTATCCAACCGGCGACGATCTGGGCTACCGGCCCGGCAAGCTGTTCCTCGAAACGTTCGACCGCTTCCACTTCGTGACCAATGACGGCGATTTCGCCAGCGGCGAGCGGAGGTCTATGAACTCGCACACCCGTACCTGTTTCTTCCAGGGGTACGCCACAGACCCCGCGCCGACAGAGCTCTTCTCCACGCACCCTGAAGGGCCGCCGGTACAGTGCTGATGAAGCAGCTCTTCTGGTGAGGGCCAGCTGCCGATAGAACAGCGATCAGCCGGCGGTGTGCGCCGGACCGTGCCGCTGCTCCACGAGCGCGCGCAGCGATTGTTCGAGGAGGGCAGTGCCCTCAGGGACCGAGTCCACACCTTCGACCGAGACGGGAGCGCCGATGTGCACCGTGACCGGCGCCGCCCGCGGCGAGCGCACGCCGCGCGGCATGATCTCGCTCAGGCCCTCCATGTAGATCGGGATCACGGGCACGTTCGCTTGCTGGGCCAGGATGGTGACGCCGTGGCGGAAGCGCTGCACCTGCCCCGGCTTCGAGCGGCGGCCGCCCTCCGGGTAAATCAGGATCGACCAGTTTCGCTTGAGCAGAGACAGCGAGTAGTTGAGCGCCTCCATTCCCCCGCCTCGCGCGATCGGATAGCTGTTCCAGAACAGCGAGAACCACCAGCTGCGCATGTTCGCGCGATAGAAACGGTCGGCGGCGGCGGCGACAGCCGTACGTTCGCGCAGCCGCGCCGGTAGCACGCTGAGCACGACCGGCGTGTCGAAGTGGGAGCTGTGGTTCGCGATGATCAGTGCCGGCCCGCGTACATCTCTGAGGTTCTCCGCGCCCTCGATAGAGAAGGGGTGACAGAATCGGCGAGCGTGTCGCGTCATCACCCAGTAACGCCCGGCGCGCCGGAGGGCGCTCGCCCAGAGCTGCGTCTGCCACAGGTGCGGCTCGGTGCGATACGCCTTCAGCTTGAGCAGCTGGATGAAGCGTTCGATCGCGATGGCCGGGTAGACGTTGAGCCGGATTGCGCCCAGCCCGCTGATCTCGGTCGCGACGCGGTGCGCCGTCTCGTTGTCCGGCGCTTCTGCAAAGGTAACGAAGTCATCGTCTCCTAGCACGCGGTATTGGGCGGTAATCGTGGCGCCAAGGCGCTGCGCCTGGGTGTCGATCTCCTTCAGCCGTTCGGGGTGCCGACGCATCGCGATATTGCCCGCCTTGCCAAGCTTGGAAAAGACGACGAACTGCGTCTTGTGCGTGGTCTGCCCGACCACGCTCTGGAGGAAGCCGCGACGCTGGCCCACTGGGAAGGCGGGTAGGGTGGTGATTTTGATCGTCCCGCGCGAACCAAGCTCGACGACGACCTTGGTGATCGTCTCGTTGTCGGGCGCTTCGATCACGTTGATGAAGTCGTACGGGCCGAACGCGGCGACCTGATGGGTGACGCGAGCGCCCATCTGCTCCAGCTCCCGGTTCACTTCGTGAAGGCGATCCGGGTTCTCGGTGAGTGTCTTGCGCCCCTCGTCCGTCAACTTGCTCAGCAAGATGTAGGTGGCCATAACGTTACTCGCTCCTCTGATCTGCGTGTGCTATATCCTACAACCCAACGTCAAGCCTTTGCACGTCGAACTGCGCTCCATTTCACGATCCGGTACACTGCCACGACCTAAGGAGGAGCGAACAGATGAAGGCAGCTGTTTACTACGAGAACGGGGGGCCCAGCGTCTTTCGTTATGAGGAAGTGCCCGATCCGGCCTGCCAGCCGGACAGCGTGGTAATCGAGGTGCAGGCGGTCAGCATCGAAGGGGGCGACGTGCTCAATCGGGGCCGCGGCGCCCTCGCGACGAACCCGCACATCGTCGGCTACCAGTGCGCGGGCGTGATTAAGGAGGTCGGCGCGAACGTGACCGACCGTTCAGCCGGCCAGCGCGTCGTCGCGGCGACGCCGTTCGGCTCGCACGCGGAGATGCTCACCGCACCGTGGAACGCTACCTGGCCGGTGCCGGACGGCCTCGACATCAAGACGGCTGCCTGTGTGCCGATCCCCTTCGGGACGGCCCACGACTGCCTGTTCGAGTTTGGACGGCTGCAAGCGGGCGAAACGGTACTGATCCAGGCGGGCGCAGGCGGCGTCGGTCTCGCCGCGATCCAACTCGCCAAGCGCGCCGGCGCGACCGTGATGGCGACGGCGTCGAGCGACGATAAGCTGGAGCGTCTGAAGGAGTTCGGCCTCGATCACGGGATTAACTACGAGACGCAGGAGTTCCCTACCGTCGCACGTGAGCTGACCAACGGCCGCGGCGTCGATCTCGTTGTCGATTCGGTTGGCGGGCGGACGTTGGAGGGGAGTATTGCTTCGCTCGCATATCGAGGGCGAGCGATCACGGTCGGCCAGGCCGGCCGCGATGAGCATCGCCCGGATCTCGGCATGCTTTCGCCGGGAAACCGTTCGCTGACAGGCGTGTTCCTGGGCGGCGAGCTGGCCGTGAACCACGCGCGCGCCTGGGCGATGATCGCGGGGTTGATCAACGACGTGGCCTCTGGCGAGTTGAAGGTCGTCATCGACCGCACGTTCCCGCTCTCGGAAGCGGCCGCCGCGCACGAGTACATCGAAAGCCGGCAGGCGTTCGGGCGGGTGTTGCTGATCCCGTAGCGCTTAGCGTTGGCCGCTGTGGGCGGCGTGCCACTTTTCGTAGGGGGGCACCTGCTCCCCGACGACGTAGAGGAAGTAGTAACAGCCCATATCGCCGAGGAACTTGAAGTGCTTGCGCAGGTCGCGCACAAGGGCGTCGAAGCTCTCGTGCGAGCGCAGGTACTTCTGGAACGAGCCGTGCTGCTGCTCGAGCTCGATCATGCCGTTGGCGTTCTGGACGATGGCGTCGATCTTACGCCGGTTGCGGATCATTATCGACGACCTTCCACGAGATGCCGGTCTGGAAGACGGCCTTACTCATCACGTCCAGGTAATCGCCGAGCGATGTCGGCGTGATTTGCGCCGGCGCGCCTCGTTCTTCCGGCATGCCTCTGTTCCTCGCTAGCTGATCGCGAGCTTCGCCATCACGCCCAGGTGGTCCGAAGGGAAGAGATCGCCGTCGAGCGGATGTGGCTTGTCGAACACGACGCGCGCGTCCGTGATGCGCGCCCCGTCGACGAAGACGTAATCGAGCGTGCCCGGCGGCGATGGGTCGTAGGTGTTAACCGGCGTCGGCCACGTCTTGTCGGGCTCGCGGCCGTGCACGGCCTCGTGTGCCGAGGCGAACCGCTCCTTCATCAGCGCGACCGTGGGTTCGCCGGTGTACGCGTTGAAGTCGCCCACGATCACCTTGGCGGCAGCGCCGGACCACGTCTCGCTCCAAGCGAGAAGCTTCTTCGCCTGCGCGACTCGTTCCTCGGTCGCTTCGGGTGGGAAGTGGAGGTGTGTGTTGTAGAAGTCGAGTGTGTGGTCGCCGTTGAGCTGTAGGCGCAGACGCTGCGCCACGCCTTCGTACGAGAGGTAGTCCAACCCCTCGTGCGCCTCGACCGGCAGGCGCGACATCACGGCGATCGCTTGGACGTGGGCGGCGCGACCAGTGCGGCCCATGTGCAGGACGCGGTAGCGCGGCTGGTCAGCGATACGAGAGTTGACGAGGCGGCAGAGCGACATCCCCTGGTCGATGCCAATATCGACTTCTTGTAGGCCGATCACGTCTGGCCCCAGCTCGATCATCTGCTCGACGACGAGGGGCAGGCGCTCGCCCCAGCGGCCCACCTTGTTGAAGAGGTTCAGCGTGGCGACGGTGATGTCGGTCATCTCACTCCTTTGGCCATCGGCAGCGCATGCGCGATAGGCGTGCGGCGCTCGAACGACACGAACTCCTGGTAGCCGGCGCGGCCGGCCAACGCTGCGAGATCGTCGAAGCGCGCGCCCACGCGCTCCGGCTGGTGCGCGTCCGATGCGAGCGTGATCGCCAGGCCGGCCTCGCACGCCCGCTCGAGCACCGGCAGGGCAGGGTAGGGCTCCGCGGCTGGCTTGTTGTAACCGTTGCTGTTGATCTCGATCGCGCACGGCGCGCTACGGGCCGACTCCACAATGGCATAGTGGAGCGGTGTAAACGAAGACGGACGGTGGCCGAATATCTTCGGCAGATCAGGGTGCGCGAGGACGTCGCACAGCCCACTCGCCGCGAGATCGCGCAGGAGGGCAGCGTAGTCATCGAAGACGGTGTCCGTGTCGCGGCGCTCCCACTCGGCGCGCTGCTCGGCCCGCTCGATCTGGTCGAAGCCCCACGAGCCGATCCAGTGCACGGAGCCGAGGACGACATCCCAGTCGTACGGCGCGAGGAGCTTGTGCAAGTCGTCGGTGCGATCTGGGACCCAGTCCATTTCGATTCCGAGCAGCACCGGCAGTCCGAACGACTTCGCCTCCTCGACGACACGGACGTATTCGGCCATTGTGCCCGAGACGTGGTCGCGCCAGTATTCGTGCGTAAGGCGAGCAAGGGTAGGGTCGGGATCGCGGTCCCACCAGCCGGACAGCAGGTCGAACGCCTCACGAAAACGGAACAAGTGCTCCGTGATCGCGATCGCCGTGACGCTGTTCGCGCGGCCGGCCTCCACGTAGCGCTCTATGCGCTCGCGCGTCATTGGGGGCTGCTCGCCGTGCGGTTGCAGGTGGACGTGAGAGTCGATGTACATCGTCGATGACCACTGTAGCAAACGCGGCCCGCTTTGCCTTCCGGCGCGTCCTCTGGCATCATCGGCTCATGATGAATGAAGCTATCGATTGGGCAGCCTTTCGCACGAAGTTCCCTGTCACCGAGCGGCTGATCTACTTGAACACCGGCTGGTCAGGGCCGTCTGCCCGCGAGGTGGTCGACGCGCTCCGCCAACGCGCCGAGCGCGAGGCGATGGAAGGTCCGACGACGTTGGAGGTGCGCCACGAGAAGGCGCTGTTGGTGCGGGAGGCGCGCGTCGCGACAGCGCTCTTGATCGGCGCCGATACGGATGAGATCGCGCTGATGTCCACCACAACCGAGGGCGTGAACGTGGTGCTGCGCGGCCTCGGGTTGGCCGCAGGCGACGAGGTGATCACCTGCAACCTGGAGCACTCGTCGGTGATCGTGCCGTGCTACGACCTGCGCCGCCGATTCGGCGTCGACATCACCGTTGTGCGCTCGTCTGCGCACGAGCCGGCGGACGAGCTCGCGCGGCTGTTTGAGGATGCCATTTCGCCGCGCACAAAGCTCGTCGTCGTGAGCCACATCTCGTACAACCGGGGCACGCGTCTGCCGGTCGAGCGCATCATCGCCGCCGCTCATGCGGCTGGCGTTCCTGTGCTGCTGGACGGTGCGCAGTCAGTGGGGCAGATCGACGTAGACGTGCACGCGCTGGGCGTCGACTTCTACGCCTTCCCCGGCCACAAGTTCGTGCTCGCACCCGACGCCTTTGGTGCGCTCTACGTCCGCCGCGACCTGATCGAGGGGCTGGAGCCGCTGGCCGTCGCGCACGGTATCGCCGAGCAGTACGACTTCCACGGCGCGTTCGTCCCGCGCTTGGACGCGATGAAGAAGTTCGAGATCGCGACCCACAGCGGCGCGTTGCTCGCGGCGGTGATCAAGGCGATCGAGCTGCTGGAGGCGACCGGCCTGCCCGCGATCGAGGCGCGTCTGCGCGCGCTTGCCGATCGGCTCATCGAAGGCCTTCAACGCATGCCGAACGTGACGATTTGCGGCCCGCTCGACCCGCCGCTGCGCTCGGCGCTGGCCACGTTCACCGTCGGTGACCTCGATCCGAGCGAGGCGTGCGCGGCGCTCTGGCAGCTTCGGCGCGTGGTGGGTCGCGTGGTGAACGACAGCCGCGTGCGCCTCTCGATCGCGCCGTTCAACGACGAAGTGGACGTCGATGCGGCGCTCGAGGCGATCGAGTACCTGGCGACTCGCGGCCTGCCGTCCGGCGCGATGACGGCGCAGCAGTACAAAGACCTGGTGCTGGAAGACGACGACTGAGCTAGATGCTCGGAGGTGCCTGGTCGAGCAGCGACGCCATCGGGAAGTTTACCAGCCGGCGCGTTTCGGGGTGGCAGAGGAAGTGTGGGTGGTCCTCCGGCGTTCCGCCCAGGATGTGCAACGAGACGCCCGTCTCCTTGCCGATGGCGCGCACGCGGTGATAGCCCTGCTCCGGCGGGAGCAGGTAGGTGATACTGCCGGGCGGGAAGCGTAGCTTGTCGGTTTGTCGTAGCTCGCACGCCTCGTCGGCGCTTGGTTCCGCGGGGCCATCCGGCCGCTCGTACTTCGTCTCCTCATCGACCCCTGCAAGCACGCCGATCACGCCCCAGGCGCCGTGGTAGTGGACGCCGCTGCTGGTACCGGGCGGGAAGATGACGGAGATGATGAAAAACGAGCCGTCGTCCGCGCGGTGGAGTAGGTGCCCGCACGCGCCGCCTGCGCAGGGCGACCGCTGTTCGTCGGTGAGGTCTGGTTCGGTCATCCAGCGCTCGAGGAACGGTGTGATCGCGCGCACGCGGTCGTTCACGCCGGTCTGCTGATCGACGATGCGCTGGACGTCGCGCGCGAGGTCGCTGATGGCGTAGTCGGTCACGCGATGGCACGCCCTTTCATAGGTTTGCCTCGCATACTATGGCGTTGGTGGCGAGGTGTCAACGGGCCGGATGTGTCGCAGTTCCCCCGTTTCCCATGCCAGGTAGTAGATCTCGCCGTCGGGGCCAGTATTCATGGCGACCGGTCCGCCTGTGTCCGTGGCGAACTTCTGCACATCCTTTAGGTTGTTATCGTCGTCCACCGTCAAGTAAGAGATCGATGCCTGCGCCCAGTCGCCGAAGAAGTAGGCCCCCGCATACGGATCAGGGTAGGCAAGGGCGAAGTCGCCGCCGATGACGGCGTGGAAGGTCGTGGCATACGTGTGAAGAGGAGGGGCCACCGCGCCTGGTGCCTGCTGAAAGAGAGCCTGGCAGATAGGGTATTGTTCAGCACCGTAGCTACGTCCTTGCCCTTCGTAGCAAGGCCAGCCAAAATTGACTCCGGGGTATGCTATGTTGATCTCTTCCCAGAAGAGCGACCCGACATCGCCGATGAAGGGGAGGTCCGTGCCGGGTTGGAGGCCGAAACGGAATGGTTCCCGGAGGCCGTAGGCCCAAACTTTCGAGCGGTTGGCCGCCGGATCTCCTGTAAAGTAAGGATTGTCTCTTGGCGCACTGCCATCGGGGTTGATCCGGAGCATCTTCCCGGCCAGGCTGTCCAAATTCTGCGAACGGAATCTCCGCTCGATGGTGCTGGCGCCGTCGCCGGTCGCAACGAACAGTGTTCCGTCAGACGCGAACCGGAGTCCGCCCCCGACATGGCAGCACCCGTCCGCAGGTAGGCAGTCGTTGCCGACGGGTAAGTCCGCGCAGGACGGGCGCGACGAATCACCGACGACGCTACCGAGTAGAACCATCTCACTGCCAGCCGCTGCGATGTCCCCGCCTGCCGTGACACGAACTAGCCGGGCCGTCCTTGGGCCTTTAGGGTTCGCCCCTTGACGCTCGAGGGTATAGTAGAGATAGACGTAGCCGTTCGTCTCAAAATTGGGATCCAACGCGAGCCCTAACAACCCACGTTGCGCGAAGGTATCAGCTGCGAGCTGAATGAAAGGGGTGGGAAGCAGTACGCCGTCCCTGGCGATTCGGACGTCCCCCCGCTTCCCCGCGATGAAGATGCGGCCGTCCGGAGCGAACGCGAAGGCAGTGGGCTGATCCAGGCCGCCCACCACTGTGACCTCCTCGAAGCCCGACGGCAATATGGTCTCCGTGGTCGGCGTGGTCGCTGTGGCGCCGGGTGTACTCCCAGGCGAAGTCGGGTTAGCGGTGGGGCTTCCGCCTGGTTCGTGATCGTCGTTTCCATCATCGCAGGCGCCAAGGAGCAAAAGACAGACACTCAGGACTACAACGAACGCCGTTCCCCGGCCTCGGGACATCATGCCAAGGACGCCTTTCCTGAGGTCAACGATCGTCTGAGTCAACGTTGCCGCAGCGACGCTGAGTACGTATCAGCTCATCGCGGTCACCCGTCGCCGGTCAGCGATCATGTGTAACCGTGCAGCAGCCATGTCGCATTCAGAGTATACACACCTCGCCACACTAGGGACGATCGCCCGGTCACCCTTGCACGCAGTAGAGATACCTCACGGTCGCCAACCCCGCTGGCACCGATTCAGGGCACTGTGACGGACCGACAGCGTCTTCCATAAGCGCGAATACCGTGAACGTTTTCCCATCGGAGAGGTACCAATACGTCCTATCACTTAGGGGGTCTTGCGGTAACGGATCGAGCACCTCTGCGGCCTTGCAGCCCGCGTCAAGCCCGACATAGATGCAGAAGCTCTGAAGGCCCTGGGCCAGCGGGTATGTCCCGTGCCGTACGTAGTACTGATCCAGCGCGTTCGCAATCGCGGCCAAGTCCTCGCGGCGTTGTTGGTCGCGCGCATGCGTTTCAGCGGGCGCGGGGGTGGGCGGCGGTAGCGTCGCCGTGGGCGTTGGGAGGACGATCTCGCGCGCGAGTGGTGCGGGTGCGCGATCGATCGCCGGTGCGCCGTCGACGGTCGGGCCTGGCGATCCATAGGGACGAAGAGACGGAATCACGTATGTGGCGAAGTAGACCTTGCGATCGGGGTAGGCATCAAAGAGCTCAGTTCGGTGTGCTTCTAGATCTTTTGCAATCACGATATCGCCATCGAGCGTTGGCGAGTTCAACCAGAAGACGCTGCCGTAGCATTGCCAATTGCAATTTGAGTCGACGAGAACGAGCGCGTTGTGGAGGTCGGCTTCCTCGATCAATTGCGAGAGGCGGTCGTCGACACCGTTGAAGCTCTTGAGCTCAGTCGCCTGATTCGGAACGAAGTCCATATGCCAGGTGGCCTCATGACCCAACAGCCAACCGTGGATACCACCACCAATCAGTGCCAGGACGACGGCATAGGCAATCAGGACGCCCGTCCAGACGGGCCGGGCTTCGGTGCCGGTCAGTGCTCGCTGGATCGAGCCGATGCCGGCGGCTAGCAAAACCGCAGCACGCTCGGCGCCTCGCGCGGTGAGGAGCATCAGCAGCGGACTCGCGATGTACCAGTATCGGGGGCCGTGCATGATCCCGTGTCCGATGAAGAAAACGTAGGCCGTGATCACGAGCACTGCGCCGAGGAGAAGGAACCAGTCCCAGCGCTCTCGTGTGCCAAGCACAAACGGGAGCAGAATGACTGACAGGCCGACGTACTGCGGCCATCCGTTTAGAACCAGCAACAGGGCTGCCATCTGCGTCTGGACGTTCTGGATGCCCAGGATCACGCTGTGGTCGCCGCCAAACCCTAGAGATGTATCGAAGCCGCTTGCGCCGAAGCCGCTGGTGAAGGCGTCGCCGGTCGTCGCGAAGTTGTACGCTAGATATGCAACAGCCATCATGAGGCCCGTTGCCGCGAACCCGCCGATCTTCTTCAGTGCTGGCGCGCGCGGATTGGCCATCAGCACGCCGAGAACAAGAAGGAGGCCAACCGCAGGCATGAGGGCCACGGCTTCCAGTGGACGTGTGTTGACGAGCAGGCCAAACGAAGCGCCCGCGAGGCCACCGTAGAGAAGCGGACGTCTGGCGAGCGTCAGGAAGAACAACGCGGCCATGAGATAGAACGCCGCCGTGTTGTGGGACATGAAATTGCTCGCGGTCATGAAGAAAAACGGCGAGCCAGCGAGCAGGAGGGCTGCCAGCAATCCAACTCGTGTGTTGTAGACGTTTCGCCCAATGGCGAACAGCAGTACGATCGTTGCCGCGCCCAGGAGCGGCGGCATCAACCATATTGCGCCGAAGCGAGCGCCGACGGCGAGCGCGAGAGGGTGGCCGAACGGATACACGCTCGACCACTTGCCGTCGGAGATCACCATGAACGGCGGGTACTCGAAATCGAACACCTCGGCCACCGGCGGCGGCGCTTCGGCGAAATGACCGGTGGCCAGGATCTTCGCCTGAAACACGTAGGCGACCGAATCCTGCACGTGCGGCATGTGGTCGGCATACTCGTACAGAAGGAAGAGCGTCACACCGAACGCGCCCGCCGCGATCGCCCCGACGGCAAGCCACGGCGTAGCTGCAAGCAGGCGCGAGCAGACGCGCCGAACCCAGGGCGAGACAGACGGGATACGCATCCCGGCAGCGGGCGACTCTGGCACGGAAGACGCGAACCGGCCGTAGGCTCTACCAAGTCCTAAGATGAGTAAGACGGCGGTCTGCAGAGCGCCAACGACGAGGAGCCCGGCCGCAAGAGCGACCAAGGTGAGCGGGTAGCCTTTCAGCGTCATCTGAACGATGGACTTGAGGGTCTCGCTGCGCTTTGGCTCGAGCCGGGCTCCTGGCACTTGCTCGACAACCAGGTCTTTGTCAAGGAGCGCGAACCCGGTGTCATAGTTCCGGAATGGTCGTACACTGAACGAGACCCCCGTGCCGCGTTCCGGGACACGTAGCAAGATCGTTGCGCCGGTGATGTTCTTGTACTCCACGTCGACGGCGTAGTTTCGCCACGGACGTGGGCTAAGGAGGAGCACGCCGTCGCCAGCGATTTCGAGAACGCCGTCCTTGCTGCGAAAGCCTCCGAGAACGTCGGTCCACGTTAGCTGAGGGTCAGCCGAGAAGTCGTCTTGGAAGAGCAAGTCGCCCGTGGACAGGTCGGTGACACGGACCGAGTCGATGCCGCGCGGGGCTGGCAGGCTCGGCACGAGATCCGTATTCTCGACGCTCAAGCCAAGGCCGCCTTGCGCTGGCGCGTCGAAGGTTGCCGCCGCGTGAAGTCGACCGTCAACGTACGCGACGAACTCGCTACCACGAGCTTCGACCCGTACGTGGGTCGTCTGGCCGCCGTGGCTCCAGAGGTATCCTGTCGCCAGGATCAGATTCACGATGAGGGCGATCGCGATAGCCATCGCGATGAGGCCGCGCGTTGTCCTGAGCTGCGCCCAGAGCCGGCCGGGCATCCGCAGGAGAGCGCGTGGATGGAAAGGGTTGCGCCGCGCGAGTACTGGCTGAGCAGGCTCTTCGTGCAGGGCGGGGGAATTCATCGCTCGAGCTGAGCGGGCGCCGCCGCCGTTACGGTCGCCTCCGGGGCGTTGGCTCGGAAGGATCGAGCGGCCGTCCTATCGAGTCGGGCGCTGTCGCACTCAGCTGGCTTCCGCCGGCGAGCAGGCTGGTGAACAGCTCCTCATAGAGGTCGGTCGTCCTATCGGGATCGAACAGTTGTTGTGGGCTCGTGCTACCCGCGTAGAGGTGGGGATGCTTGAGTACCTTCACGATGCCTTGAGCCAATGCCTGCCGATCGCGTGGTGGAACGAGCTCACCCATGCCACTGATCCGCACTGCCTCTCTCACGCCCGGCAGGTCGCTGGTGACAACCGGCGTACCTGCCAGCATGGCCTCGGCCTGTGTCATGCCGAACGATTCAGTCGAGTTCACGCTAGGTAGCACCAGTACGTCGAGCGTTTGGTAAAACTCCGTCAGCTCATCGTCGGGCAGAACGCCAAGGTGTGTCACGGTAGGGTGCATCGCCTCCATCATTGGCAACGCCCGCTCATGGACGCGCTCACCCGGGATTTGATCCGTCATGCCAACTAGGACATAGCGTACACCAGGTACTTGCTTCGCCACAGTTTCCACCGACGCGAGCAGGTAATCGATGCCTTTCTCTTCGGCCAGCCGCCCAACGAAGCCCACGAGTGGGCCGGACCCGAGGTCGTAGCGCTCGCGAAACGTGCTGTCCCGGTGTACTACCGGTGACAGTTCGATAGGTGGGTAGATAGCCGACACCTTGCGGTTGAAGTGTCGAGGCAGCCGCGCAGCTTCGCCGAACTCCTGGGTGTTGACGACGATCCGGTCGGCCAGCTTTCCGGCCAAGTAATGCGAGACCCGGATAGCTGGTGTGGTCGCGAAACGGGCGAGACCCGGTGGCAGTTCGATGTCGCAATGGTATGTCGCCACGATGGGCTTCCGCCAGACCTTCGCGGCGGCGGCCACGCAGCTCGCCTCCATCTGCGGCAGATGGAGGTAGACCAGGTCGTGCCTGGGGATCAGCCTAGCCGCCTGCCAGGGAAACAGTGGCATGAGCACGCCCTTGCTTAGCCGTGCCAGAACCGGCGAGCGCCGCACCGTCGCACCGTCGATCATCTCCACCGCGGGCAGGTCATGGCGGAACCGCGACGTGAGTACAGTCACGTCGTGTCCCCTGCGCACCAGGCGGCGGATCAATCGCCTGGCGTAGATCGTCAGGCCGCTGACGTGGGGGCTGTAGTAGGTGAGGGTGGTCAGAATGCGCATCTGGGAAACCGTAGTCAGGGCGCCTTGCTGCGTTCGTCCACGAACGCGTCGCCTAGCCCACCGTAACTATACAGCGTTCCTGCCTGCCCATTCAGTTTGGCGGCGCCACAGTATCGGCTAATGCGACGTCCACGTCGCCGGCCGTGGCGAGACCCCCATCAGTGTGACGTTGTGGCCGTCGCTCGGTGTCGCTGGCTATCTGCTTGTTCGCGCGCGAGGAAAGTGTTCTCGGGCTGAGGTGGTACCACCAGGCGAAACCCGCGCCAAGCAGCATCGATGGGATGAGATACAGCGCATGGGCAACGATCGCATAGGACGCCGCTTGTTCATGCGCCACGCCGAACACGCTGATGAGCGTGCGTACGCTGATCGCGTGATAGACACCGATGGCGCCCGGCGACGACGGGATGAAGAAGCCGAACGTTGTCACGATCAAGAGAAAGGGCGCGGCGGCCACGGGCACGTCGAGGGCAAAGGCGCGCAACATCATATAAGTCGCGGCCGCCGAGGTGAGCCATGATACAGTTGTCCACGCGGTTACAGCGAGTAAGACGCGCGGGTTCGAAAG
>JBAROU010000216.1:0-3968 GCA_049642385.1 Dehalococcoidia bacterium
CTCACGAGCCGTGTTCGTCATCGTTCGACTTTGAGCGTCCGAGTCGTTCCATCCCGAGAAGCGAAAGGACGTTCTGAAACCTCTTGGCCGTGAAGTCTCCCTTCCCGAACGACCGCCAGGCGCCGCTGGAAATCCAGCCGGGCAGCCTCTGGACAAATCCAGCGACGCCCCTTGGGAATGCCACCATCGTGACGATCAGGATGGCGCCATAGATCGCGCCGCGCAGCGTTTGGGCCTCCGGGATGACGCTACCGAGCTTGGAGATCAGCTCCGCCTGGAAAGTCAGGAACAACGCACCGAAGACCGAGCCCAGGATCGTTCCGAGTCCGCCGATGACGACCGCGACGAGGAAGAGGATCGAATCGAAGAAGCCCATGCTCTCCGGCGAGACGAATCCCTGCACCATGAAGAACAGGCCGCCCGCAACTCCGGCGTACAGCGAGCTGATCGCGAAGGCGAGCGCCTTGTAGAACGGTACGTTGATCCCCGCTGCCGTCGATGCGATCTCGCTTTCACGCACGGCGACGAACGCTCTCCCGATCGGACTCTGGATCAAGAACCACGCGATGATCACCATCAGCACAGCCGTGGTCATTGCCGTGTAGTAGAGCCACTGGGCATCATCCAAAAAGCCATCGACGAAGCCGGGCGGCGAAATCTGTTCGATCCGAATGCCCCGAGCACCGTTGGTCCAGCCATCGATCAGGTTGAGCTTGAGAATCTGAGGCAGCGTGATGATCAGCGAAAACGTTGCGATCGCGAGGTACGGCCCAGCCAAACGTACGGCGGGCAGGCCGATGACGATCCCGCCGATGAGCCCCGTCAGCAGCCCCGCCAACAGAATGGCGAGGCCCAGCGGTAGGCCGTATTGATCAAAGAAGATGCCGGTGCTGTACGCGCCAATCAGGACGACTGCCGCGTGCCCAAGCGAGATCTGCCCGCTGTAGCCGGTGAGCAGGTTCATACTCAACACGACGAGCAGCCACACCGCGAACATCGTCGCATTGAACGTACGGTACTCAGTGATGAACTGGCTGGCGACGGGCAACGAATGCAGGAACGGGAAGACCAGCAGGAAAGCCGTCAACAGGCCAAGCCAGAACACTCTGGGCGTCGCGACACTCCTCGCCACGGTCAAACCCTCCGAACCTGCTTCTGCCCAAAGATCCCTGTCGGTCGGACCATCAACACCGCGACGATCAGGGCAAACGCGACGGTGAGGTCGACGTTACCCACGTCTGCGGGCACGTAGGCGCCCGCCAGGTTCTTGACGACGCCAATGGTGAGACCTCCGACGACCGCACCCACGGGACTATCGAGGCCGCCAAGGACGGCCGCGGCGAAGGCGAAGATCAGCACCGTGAACATCATGTTCGTCGTGAGACCGAACGTTTGCGCCACGAAGACGCCCGCCACCGCACCGACGGCTGCCGACAGCGCCCAGCCGATCGCCAGCATGCGACCGAGTGGGATGCCCATCAGTCGCGCGGCAACACGATTCTGCGCCGTCGCCCGCATGGCAAGACCGAGCTTTGTGCGTTGGAACAGCAAGAAGAGCGCGGCCATGATGATGATCGCGACGATGAGGATGCCAACGTTCAATCGCCCGATGCAAATCTCGCCGGCGCAGAACGGCGAGCCCTTGAAGAGGGAAAACGGGCCGAACCCTTTTGGCTGGGCACCCCAGATCCAGAGGGCGAGGCTGTTGAACATCGTGAACAGTCCCAGCGTCACAATGACCGCGTTGAGCACTGGCGCCTCTTCGACCGGGCGGAGCACGAATCGCTCCAGCACCGCGCCCAGGGCTGCAGCGACCAGCACAGCTAGGACGAACGCCGCCCAGAAGTCCATCCGCGTCATCAACGACCAGCAGACAAATGTCGTGAACATGGCGACTTCGCCTTGCGCGAAATTGAGGATGTCGGTGGAGCGATAGATCAGCACGATCGCCAGCGCCAGCATCGCGAACAGGCTACCGCTGGCGATACCGCTTACGACCTGCTGGAGAAAGTGCTCCATCGTTCTTTCCCTCCCCGCGCTCAGCCCAAGTACGAACGCCGGACGGTTTCGTCCGCGCGCAGGCGCTCAGCGCTGTCGGCCAGAATGACGCGGCCGGTCTCCAGCAGGTATCCGTAGTTGGCGATGGCGAGCGAGATGCTCGCGTTCTGCTCAACCAGGAGCATCGTTATCTTATCTTCCTTGTTGACGGCCGCAACGATGCGAAAGATTTCGCGCACGATAAGCGGCGCCAGCCCCAGCGACGGTTCGTCGAGCAGCAGCAGCCGCGGCCGGCTCATCAGCCCGCGGCCGATCGCCAGCATCTGCTGCTCGCCCCCCGACAGCGACCCGGCGATCTGTTTGTGGCGTTGGGCCAGGATCGGAAAGTACTGACAAATGCGGTCGATGTCGCGCTTCACGCCGGCACTGTCGCTGCGCGTGTAGGCGCCCAGCGTGAGATTCTCGTACACCGTCAGGTCGGTGAATAGCTGGCGCCCTTCCGGTACGTGGGAGATGCCCAGCCCGACGATGCTCTCCACGCTACGCCGGTCGATCCGGTCGCCTTCGAACTCCACGAAACCGTCCGCGGGGCGTAGCAGGCCGGAGATCACGCGCAGCGTCGAACTCTTGCCAGCGCCGTTTGCGCCCAACAGCGTCACGATCTGCCCTTCGTCGATCTCAAGCGTGACATCGTGCAGGGCGCGCACCGGCCCGTACGATGCACTGACGCCGCTAACCTTGAGCATCCGGATCTCCCAAGTACGCTTCGATGACGCTCTGATCGCTTCGGACTTCATCGGGCGTCCCGTCCGCAATCTTACGGCCAAAGTCCAGCACGCACACGCGATCGGAGATGCCCATCACGAGCTCCATGTGGTGCTCCACCAGCAGCACGGTGACCTTGAATTGGTCTCGAACGTGCAGGATCAGCCGGCTCAAGTCTTGCAGCTCTTCGTGGCTTAGCCCACCGGCCGGCTCGTCAAGCAGCACCAGACGCGGCTTGGAGACGAGCGCCCGGGCGAGATCGACGCGCTTCTGCACGCCAAAGGGCAGGCCGCCCGCCGGCAACGCGCGTACGTCTCCCAGCTCGAGGAACTCGATCACCTCCTCGGCGTTGCGGCGGACGCTGCGGTCTTCCAGCCACGCCCGCGCGGCGCTCCGCAGTCCGTTCGCGCGCAGGTGCGCGTGCTGGCCGACGAGCAGGTTGTCGAAGACGGTCATGCTCTTGAAGAGCTCGGCGTGCTGGAAGGTGCGCGCCACGCCCGCTTGGATCACATCGTGAGGATGCAAGCGGAGCAGATCGACGCCGCCGAAAATGATCGAGCCACCCTCGGGGTCGTAGAAGCGACTGATGCAGTTGAATACGGTGGTTTTGCCGGCGCCGTTAGGGCCGATCAGGCCGACGATCTGGCCCTCCTCGACGTCGAAGGTGACGCTATCGAGCGCGACGATGCCACCAAAGCGCTTCGTCAGTGTTTCGATCTCAAGCTTCATCCGGTATACCTGCGCGGTGTATGCTAGCACGCCCTACAATGTGCGTCATCCGAGTTGTCAACCTCGTACGTAGAGCGCGCTCAGTTTCGGGACGAGGACAATCGTAACTCTTAGCACGTGATCGCTCTAGCAGTTGATGGGACAATCGGGATCCGGTGGCGGAGGAGTAGAGGTGCTGTTGGGGGGCCCGGCGGGGCTCGAACCCGCAACCGTCGGATTAAAAGCCTTGCGGTCGTTATGCCCGACTCGTTGGGCCTCTCCAGATTCCGAGAGAAGGTCCTGGAGCAACTGCTGCGCATCGAGTCTTCCGGTCGCGACCCGACGCGTGTCGATGAGGAGATTTTAGCTGACCAGTAGACATGATTCAACTAGTGCGGAGCCTTCAGAATTGTCCGTACGATCAATGCGCTTAGACAATCTTGCGATCGAAATCTAGAATGCGTAGACTGCGGATCCGCAACGCTCTTGCTGAAGGA
>JBAROU010000218.1:0-4251 GCA_049642385.1 Dehalococcoidia bacterium
ATACGGACGAGATTTCGCTCGAGAGCATCCGCCAGCGCTACCTCGCAACGTCGCCTGAACCAAGCTAGCGTGTCGATTGCCGGTCAGTAGCGCTCCTGTTACAATGCACCACCGCTGAACGGAGGCACGTACGAATGTCACTTCTCGAGGGTAAAGTCGCCATCGTTACGGGCGCGGGGCGCGGCATCGGCCGCGGTGAAGCGCTGCGGCTCGCCGCGCATGGCGCGCGTGTCGTTGTCAACGACATCGGTGTCGGCGTGGACGGTTCGGGCGGCGACAAGCGCCCGGCCGAGGACGTGGTGGAAGAGATCAAGGCGCTGGGCGGAGACGCGGCGGCGAACTTCGACGACTGCTCGACCTGGGACGGCGCAGAGCGCATGGTGCAGCAGGCCATCGATGCGTGGGGCGCGCTCGATATCGTCGTGAACAACGCTGGTATTCTGCGCGACCGGATCATCTGGAATATGACAGAAGAAGACTGGGACGCGGTGATTAAGGTGCACTTGAAGGGCACGTTCTGCACCACCCGGCACGCAGCGGCTCACTGGCGCGCGAAACACAAGGCGGGCGAGCCTGTCTACGGACGCATCATCAACACGGCGTCAGCAGCAATGCTTGGTAACCCGGGTCAGGCGAACTACAGCGCCGCCAAGGGCGCCATCGCGGCGTTTACGCTCACTGTCGCTGTCGAGGTGCAGGCAATGGGCGTGACGTGCAACGCGGTGCGCCCCAGCGCGATGACGCGCATGACCCAGCAGTTCGACGCGAACGCGCAGCAGGACGAAGGAGCGTTCAATCCGCGCGACCCCGTCCATGTCGGCGAGTTCGTCTCCTTCCTCGCGTCCCCCGCCGCGCAGTGGATATCGGGCCAGGTGTTCGCCAGCTACGGTGACCGTGTCTTCCTGACCAAAGGCTGGCACAACGAAGGTTCGATCGAGAAGAAGGGCGCAGCGTGGACCGCCGACGAGCTCGTGACGGCGATGCCGAAGCTCGCGGGCATGGCGCCGGTCTCCATGATCGAGCAGCTCGGCTACGGTTAGGCGCATGTCCGACTACGCGCGCTACCAAACGATTCTCATCGAAAAGGCGGACAAGGTCGCGACGGTCACGCTGAACCGACCCGAACGCCTGAACGCTGTGAACAGCGTCCTGCATGAGGAGCTGGAGCACCTCTTCGGCGAGATCAACGCCGACGATGAGGTCAACGCGATGATCCTGACCGGCGCGGGGCGTGCCTTCTGCGCCGGTGGCGACATGAAAGCCGTCGCAGACCAGCCCGAACCGTCCGGCGATGCCTACAACGCGCCGGTGACGTTCGGTCGCGGGCCGCGCCGTCTCATCATGAACATGCTCGAGGTGGAAGCGCCGATCGTCGTCGCAATGAACGGCGACGCGATCGGCCTGGGTGCGACGCTGGCGCTGCTGGGCGACGTGATCATCGCGTCGGAGAGCGCGCGCCTCGGCGATACGCACGTGCGCATGGGCCTCGTCGCCGGCGATGGGGGCGCCGTGATCTGGCCGCTGCTTGTGGGTGTTCACCGCGCGAAGGAATACCTGATGACCGGCGATCTGATCCCCGCGCCTGAAGCCGAGCGCATCGGCCTCGTGAATCACGTCGTGCCGGCCGACCAGGTGCTGCCGAAGGCGCGAGAGCTGGCCGAACGGCTCGCGAGCGGCCCGACGTGGGCGATCCGCTGGACCAAGGCATCGGTGAACAAACTTGTCCGCGAACGTGCGAACCTGATCCTCGACACCTCGCTCGCCTATGAGGCGCTCACCACCGGCACCGACGACATGCGCGAGGCAGGTCAGGCCTTCCTCCAGAAGCGCAAGCCGAAGTTTACCGGGCGTTAGCTAGCTGAGTTGCGCGCGCGCGGCGGCGAGCATTTTGTCGACGGGTGCGTCCTGCCCCGTCCAGATGCGGAATGACTCTGCCGCCTGATAGACGAGCATGCCGAGGCCGGAGACGGGCGTCGTGCCGTTTGCCTTCGCGGCTTTGAGAAACGGCGTCTCTGGCGGGTTGTAGACGAGATCGAACGCAATGCCGTTCGTGGGGTAGTACTCCTCCACCATCGGGTTCTGACCTTCCGTCTCGCCGCCCTTCGTGCCGACGGGCGTGCAGTTCACCAGCATCTCGGCGCGGGGTAGCTCTGTCATGAACGTGCCGTCCAACCAGTGGCACCAGGTGATGGTCGTACCGGCCTTTGTGAATTGGCGGAAGCCTGCAACGATCGCGTCGAGCCGCCTGGGCGTGCGTCCGGCAAGCAGGACAACGTTTGCTCCGGCTTCGATCAGCGCGAGGCTGACCGCCCGCGCCGCGCCGCCCGCGCCGAGCACGCCGATGCGCTTGCGCTTCGGGTCGAAGTGGGCGTCCTCACGCAGCGCGCGCATGAAGCCGGCCATGTCCGTGTTGTAACCGACCAGCTGTCCGTTTTCGTTCGCGATGGTGTTCACCGCGCCGACATGCTCTGCGCGTTCGTCGAGCTTATCGAGCAGGGGAATGACGGCTTCCTTGTGCGGGACGGTGACGTTAGCCCCGAGCACATCGTCGGCGCGCAGGCTCGCGATTCGGGCTTCGAGCTGATCGGGCGTGGTGTCCCACGCCTCATACGTCACGTCGAGCTTCGCCGCGTCGAACGCGCTCTGGAAGATGGCTGGGCTGATGGAGTGGCCCAGCGGGTGGCCGATGACGCCTGCGCGCTTCACGATGCCGGTATGCTACCGGACTGGGCTAGACCGCGCACTCTCCCTCGCCCATGTCTTCGAGGCTGAACAGCTTGGTCGCTCCCCAGTCGACGAACGCCATCGGGTTCTCTTCGAACTTCGGCATCTCACCGAATTCCGACAGATGCTCCTTGATGTAGCCCGTGCCGACGCGCATCGCCCAGTCACCGAATGGCTCGCCTTCGGTGCGGTCTTCCTGGTAGTGCGTGATGAGCGCGGAGACGGCCTCAGGCACACGCTTTGTAGAGATCTTCATCACGTGCTTCGCGATGCGCGCGTCCGGCCCATCGCCTTTGCCAGCGATCAGCATCGAGAACGAGGGTACCATCCGCTCGCCCGAGCGGACGGCGTTGCCGTAGAAGCCGATGTCGGCGATGTGATGGTGGCCACACGAGTTGGGGCAGCCGCTGATCTTGATCCTGATCTGCTCGACCAGGGGGTCGCTCTTGAAGTGGCCGTTCTGGGCGAACAGCTGCTCGCGCAGGGCAAGGCCTAGCCCCTTCGACGAGGTGACGCCGAGGCTGCACGTGTCGGCGCCGGGGCAGGTCATCACGTCGGAGAGCGTGAGGGCGCCGTCTTCGGCCAGCCCCGTCTTGATCAGGTCGGCGTGGACGCCGGGCAGGTCTTCTTCGTGTACCCAGCGCAGCACCATGTTCTGGTTCACAGCGGTGCGGATGCGGCCGCCGGCGTACTTGCGCGCGATCGCGCCGAGCTGGCGGAACTGTTCGCCCGTCAGGTCGCCGATGGGCAGCAGCACGTAGACGCTGAAGAAGCCTGCCTGTTGCTGCGTGTGCGCGTTCGTGCGCTTCCACTCCTCGAACCCGACCTGCGGCGCGTGGCCGTTCTGGCCGAGCGACGCGGCCGACGGGTGAGACATCTCTTCCTCGAGCAGCGACCAGTCCGGCTCCCGGTAGTTGCCGTTCTCGACCGGCGGCAGCTCGGCGAGCTCTTCCTGGACCACGCGTCGGAACTCTTCGATGCCCAGCTTCTTCACGACGAACTTGATGCGCGCCTTGTTGCGGTTCTTGCGCTCGCCCAAGCGGTCGAAGACGCGAATGGTTGCCTCGGTAACGCGCTGCAGCTCGTTCTCCGGTACGAACTCATCGAGCACCTGCGCGATGTGCGGCGATGCGCCCAGCCCGCCGCCCACGACGACGCGGAAGCCCCGCTTGCCGTCGCGGATCACGGCGGTGGCGCCCAGATCATGGATCGGCACCAGGCCGTGGTCGTGGTCGCACGCCGAGAAGGCGATCTTGAACTTGCGGGGAAGCTTCTGGCAGACAGGGTGGCGCAGGAAGAAGCGAGCGATCGCCTCCGCGTGCGGTGTGACGTCGAAGACCGTGTCCGGGCAGATGCCCGACATGTGGTCAGACGTGACGTTGCGTACCGTATTGCCGCATGCCTCGCGCGTGGTCATGTCGACGTCGGCGAGCATGCGCATCACGGTCGGCACCTGTTCAAGCTGGACGAAGTGGTACTGGATGTCCTGGCGCGTTGTCACGTGGCCCAGCTTCCGCGGCGTGTAGT
>JBAROU010000245.1:0-3415 GCA_049642385.1 Dehalococcoidia bacterium
GAGGGAGGCTCAACGGGATGACCATGAAGGCCTTCTGGGGGGAATACCAAGGGGAAGACGCCCTATTAGGGGATCGACAGCAGAGTCACTGTGCTGTGGTAGCCAAGATTGGCACCTCTACAATGACGAACGACATCGCCGACTTTGTGAAGCAGGCAGAGCGGGTCAAGCTGATCGCTCGCGGGCGATGAAGTCTCCATCGGCGCGGGCAAAGCAGTCTTCGAGGTCGAGTACGAGTTGGGGACGGACGCGTTCTGCGCTCAGGCCCGCGCCCTACGCTTCAGCGCGATGCGTAAGGACCCAGACCTGGACGCCTACAGAGAAGCGTGCTGATCGAGCAAGTACAGTCGCACGCGCGACCGCGGGCGGGGTGCCGCGGGTTTTTGGATCTCCCGCAGCTTGCCGGAGAGGCGGACAACCTCATCGTTTAGCACCGCCACTTGATCGTTTAGCACCGCCACTTGCGCCGCGAACCCGTCGGCACTGATCACGAGCGGCAGAGCGAACGCGGGAGCTTCGTAGGCCGGTTCCGGCTCGAGCAACGGCGCTTCCCGCGCCGGCTCCGGCCCCGGCGTGCGCTCCTCAGGTTCAGGAACTTCTGCGGACGTACCCCTCGCTTCGGCGCCTTCTTCTCGCTCCGCGACGAGCAGGAGGAGGAGCAGCGCGGCGATCAGCGCTCCAAAGACCGGAGCCGCCCAGACATCACGCAGCACGAACGCTGCCAGGGGCGCAATCGCGAGTCCGACGCCGGCGACCAGCAGGAGCCAGCGCAGCCAGCGCAGCCCGGCGCGCGCCCGCATCAGCAGCGCGACGCTCGCCGCAATCAGCGCTGCGGGCGCGAAGGCGACGATCGACAGCGCGAGTTCGTACGAGCAGTCGCTGCCGCCGCCGCAGCGCGCATAACCACTGCCTGCTCCGACCGCCAGCGCCGCCAGTGACACCGCGAACGCCAGGAGCACAGTCGCCATCCCACGGTGCTCTGCCATCTATAGTTCAAAACCCCGGCCCGAAGCGGTTGTTACACTTGTGACAGATACCTAGCCTCTGGCGACCAGAGTCGCTACCCTAATCTTATGCGCAGCGCCATCGCCGCGCTCCCCGTCTCGCTGATCGCCCTCGCCTTTGTCGCCTGCGGCGACGGGTCGTCCGAGCGTCCCACAATCGCCACGCGGACGAGCCTGCCACCAGCCACCGATTCAGCCAGTCACACACCCGCCTCCAGCCCAGCGCCGACCGTAACCAGGCCCAACACCGAGCCGGCTACAGAGATCGAGTTGCCGGCCGGCTTCACCGCCTACGCCGTCGCCGAAGGCCTCCCGTCCCCCACCAGCATCACCCGCAGCCCACAGGGCGACCTCTTCGTCTCCCAGCGTGACGGCACAATCCTACGCCTCGTCGACAGCGACGGTGACGGCGGCTTCGAAGGACAACCGGAGTTCGCGTCTGGCTTCGTCGAGACGACTGGCATCGCCTTCTCGCCAGACGGCGAACTCTACGTCTCGAGCACTGGCCGCGTCTCCATCGTGCGCGACACGAACGGCGACAGCGTCGGCGACCAAACGGACGATATTATCACCAGCTTGCCCAACGGCCGCCATCAAAACAACGGCCTCGCCTTCGGTCCCGACGGCAAGCTCTACATTACCAACGGCTCCACCTGCAACGACTGCGAGGAAGGCGACGAACGCTCCGCCACCATCCTCCAGGCCAACGCGAACGGCTCCGACCTGCATGTCTACGCCCGCGGTCTGCGCAATCCTTACGATATCGTCTTCGACCCGCAGGGACGGTTGTGGTCCACCGACAACGGCTCGGACCCGCCTTGCAACACCACCGACGAAATCAATCTCATCCAGGACGCCAACGACTATGGCTGGCCTTACGACCCTGAGTGCGACAACCTCCACGACGGCATCCCGCCAGTCGCTAACCTCGGGCTCAACACGGCCTCCACTGGCATCGACTACTACGACGGCGCGCAGTTCCCGTCCGAATTTCAGGGCAACCTCTTCGCGACGCTCTGGGGGAGCCTAGGATTCACGCCCGAGGACAACGGCCACGTCCTCGTCCGCGCGATCATCGACGATTCAGGCGAACGGCCAACCGCGACGGTAGAAGAGTTCGGTACCGGCTTCACGAATCCCATCGATGTGCTCGTGGACGATGACGGCACGCTCCTTGTCCTCGACTTCGGCAACGGCACGCTCTACCGCATCATCTACACAGGGACGTAAGGATCAGCTGACGCGCGGCACGGTCAGGTGCCCGTGCGGCAGCACCGCCAGCGTCGCCGGGCGGCCTTGCTCACTCGCGCAGCGGGGGCGCAGCTCCTCCACCGTCGAAGACACGTCGTCGCTATAGCGGAGGTGCGCCGATTCGGTAATCTCGCGCGACATGCTCGAGTAGATCCACGCCTCCGCGCGCGCCTGCACCATCGCCTGGCACTGCACGCCCCACTGATCGTAGCGCGCGAACCCCGGCGTGCTGATCCGATCGAGCAGCGCCTTGGGCGACGCCTCGCTCGTCAGCAGCTCCGTGTACTCCGCCAGCCCCAGCCCGTCGCGGCACTCCGCGACGAGCAGCACCGCGCCGCCGTCGCGCACGCCCTGCGCCCCGACCGAGAGCCCCTTCACCGACTGGTACATGTTCAGGTCGGCGGGATAGCCCATGTTCGTGCTCACCACGATGTCGAACGGGCGCGGGATCTCGCGCACGTACTGTCGCTCCGCCTGGGCGATGCCCGCCTCGTGCGCTGCGACGAGCTCACCGGCGAAGATCGCCGTGATCTCGCGGCGTTCGTTCAGCGTCACATTGACGCAGAACGTAGGGCGCGAGAGGAGCGCGATGTCGCGCATCTCTTCGAAGATAGGGTTGCCTTCGGTCGAGCACCAGGTGGCCTTCGGGTGGCCGAGCATGTCCGCGGCGTGGTTGCTCATCACGATCTCCGCGCCCGCGACGCCCGGCAGCACCGCCTTCCCTCCGCCCGAGTAGCCCGCGAAGATGTGCGGCTCGACGAAGCCGGTGACGATGCGCACGTCCGCCTCCAGGTAGCGGCGGTTGAGCCACACCTCGACGCCGCGAGCGGTGGTGGTAAGGCGCGAAAGCGTGCGCTTGTCGCGCCCATCGTGGTTCACCACTTCGTACGATGAGGCGATCTGCGGGCCGAGCACGCGCTCGACCTCCTCCGGCGTGCTGGCGCGGTGCATGCCGGTGCCGATGACGATGACGACGTTGTCGCGCGGGATGCCGGCGTCGTGGAGCACATCGAGCAGGGGCGGCAGGATGACGCGGTTGGGCACCGGCCGGGTGATGTCGCTGACGACGATGGCGACGCGCCCGGACGGGCGGCCGTCTGGCCGCTGGCCGGCGCGGAGCACATCGCGCAGGGGCGGGGCGGCCAGCGGGCGTTCGAGGG
>JBAROU010000239.1:0-31583 GCA_049642385.1 Dehalococcoidia bacterium
GCCCAGTTGAAGCCGCTCAGGCTGCGCGCCACGTCCTGGAAGTCGGCGTAGAACGTCAATCCAGCGAACACGACAAGCCCCAGCAGGAGCGAGATGAGCAGCTTGCCGCGCAGGTTCTGGAGCGTCACTACGTATCTATCTTATAACGCTCGGGCGCGACGAGACATGGTGGCGAAGGAGAACGGGATCAGGAGGCCAGTAGGCCTCCCGTGACGGTCGTATTGAAAGAGTATCGAGCCTACGCCGCGCCTACACGAGCCGTGGACGGCACCTGCGGGCCTTCCTCCGCGTACTTGGCGAAGAGCTGCCCCCACGGTGACTCGACGAGCCAGCGCTCGTAGACGCCCTTCTCCTTCAGCGGCCAGTGGAAGTAGTCGTGGTAGGCCTCCGACCAGAAGTTGGCCACGTGCACCAGCGGCGTGTGGAGCACTTTCTGGAACACGCGCGTGGGACCGTACCAGGCGAGCCAGCCCATCATCTTGTGCATCGAACCGCTCACTTCGAAACCCCACGACTCGTTCGAGACGTCGTCGCCGACGACCTCGATGCTGCGCGGGTCGCCCACGCCAAGGCCCTCCTCGTGCGCTATGCGGATGTAGTCGATCGTCATCGGGTCGAAGCCCATCATCTTCGCCGCGACGGCGTCGATCGCCACCTGATCGCCTGAAGCAAGGATAACGTCCTTCTGCTCCGGCACCATGATGCGCGGGCCGGGGCCGTTGCCGGCCGTGGTGCCGTCCATGATCGCGAAGATGCCGGTGTGGATCTCTTTCTGGATCGCGAGCAGGTCGACGAGCGTCTCGTGGATATGGGTGTGCGTGTAGTGACGGTTGGTATTTAGGAGCCCACCGAACGCGTTCTTCATGGCGCCGGTCGTTGTGGTGTAGATGTGGCACTTCGCTGTCGGCAGGTGGACGATGTTCTTGCCGTGCATGAAATCGGGGATCATGATGCCGTTGGGGTAGATCTTGTCGAGGGCGAGCATGCGACGCTTCGGGCGGTATTCCTCCCAGTGCATATCTTCCTCGCGGAAGTTGAACTTCACCGGGATGTCGTGGTGACGGAAGATCGGCACGTACTTGTTCAGGTCCTCGCCTTTGAACGCGTCCGTTACCACGGTCTTGTTCTGTACGCAGACCAGGTCGTTGTAGCCCGCGTGCCGCAGCGCGGCGATCGATCCTTCGAGCTGCCAGGGCGTCGTGTTCGCCGATGGGAAGGGGAAATGCCAGGAGATGTTGTCCTTCAGGATCGTTGTGCTGGACGGGTCGAGGTACTGGCGGAAGTCCGCCAGCTCCATCAGCCGCTCATAGTCCTGGAGCACCGTCTCCGGCTTCGTGCGCAGCACCGCCACCTTGGCCGTGCCGGCAGCGGGTCGCCGCGCGTCGTTGCGCTCAGGTTCGGTCGTCATAAGGGCCTCCCGTTGCGTCTCAACTCGGCCGGCCGCCGTCCGTAGCGCCCGCGCGCTTGCGGGCGACAACGTTCTTCACTTCCTGCGCGATCGCATCGGCGGTGAGGCCGTACTTCTGCATCAGCTCTTCCCAGCGGCCGGATTCTGCATACCGGTCGCGCATGCCCACAGCGCCGATCGGCACCGGCTCCTTTGATCCTAGCACCCACGCGACCATCGCGGCCACGCCGGTGTGGATCTGGTGTTCTTCCGCCGTGACAACGGCCCCGGTCTCGTGCGCAGCGGCGATGATCGCCTGCTCGTCCAAGGGGCGCAGCGTGGCCATGTTGAGAACGCGGCAATCGATGCCTTCGCGCTCGAGCATGGTCGCCGCGTCGATCGCGGGTTGCACCATGATCCCTACTGCGAGAACCGTCGCGTCGCGGCCCGGGCGTAGCTGCTGCGCCTTGCCCAGCTCGAACCGATAACCATCGTCGTAGATCACCGGGATCTTAGGCCGTCCGGTGCGGATGTAGAACGGCCCGGGCGTTCGCGCGGCGATTTCGATCGCCTGGCGCGCCTCGACGACGTCCGCCGGCACGATGACATTGATGCCTGGCAGCGAGCACACGAGCGAAAGGTCTTCGACTGACATCGCGGAGACACCGTCTTCGCCAACGCTGATGCCGCCATGGCTCGCGACCATCTTCACGTTCAGCCCCGTCTGCGCGACGCTCACCCGGATCTGGTCGAAGCAGCGCCCCGGCATGAAGACGCCGAAGGTGCTGCAGAACGCGATCTTGCCCGCCGCCGCCAGCCCGCACGACACGCCGATCATGTTCTGCTCCGCGACGCCGACGGTGAAGAAGCGCTCCGGGAACGCCTTCTGGAAATCGCGCGAGGTGGTCGACTTGCCGAGGTCGGCGTCGACGACGACGATATCGAGGCCGTCCTGCGCGAGCTTCACCAGCGTCTGCCCGAGGGCTTCGCGGGTGGCGGCGGTCTGCGCGGGGGCGGTCGTCATTCGCCGATCTCTGCCAGCGCCTGCTCGAGCTGCTCCTTCGACGGCGCCTTGCCGTGGAAGTCGGGGTTGTTCTCCATGAAGCTGACACCCTTGCCCTTCACCGTGCGCGCGATGATCGCGGTCGGCTTGCCTTTCACGGTCTTCGCGACGTCGAGCGCTGCCAGCAGCGACTCGAAATCGTGCCCGTCGCAGGTGATCGCGTGCCAGCCGAACGCCTCGAGCTTCGCGTCGAGCGGCTCCAGCTCCATCGTGTCCTTAACGAACCAGTCGTTCTGGATACCGTTGCGGTCGATGATGGCCACCAAATTGTCGATGCCGTGGTACGGCGCGCACATGAGCGCCTCCCACACCTGACCTTCCTGGCACTCGCCGTCGCCCATCAGGCAGTAGACGCGGTAGTCCTTGCTGTCGAGCCGCGCCGCGAAGCACTGCCCGATCGCGTACGAGAGCCCTTGCCCGAGCGAACCAGCCGACATCTCGATACCGGGCACGGTGTTGATCTTGCTGTGGCCCTGGAGACGGCTATTCAGCTTCCGGAAGGTCATCAGCTCGTCGGTCGGGAAATAGCCTGCCTCCGCCAGCACCGAGTAGTAGACCGGCGTGGCGTGGCCCTTGCTCAGGATGAAGCGGTCGCGGTCTGGCCAGTCGGGCCGCTTGGGGTCGTGGCGGAGCTCGCGGAAGAAGAGCGAGCAGAGGATCTCGACGGCCGAGAGTGAGCCACCGGGGTGGCCGCTCTGCGCCTCCGTGACCATCCTCACGATGTGGCGACGGACGCGCTGCGCCGTCGCCTTCAGGTCTTCGAGCGTATCAACTGCTACCAATGATGTCGTCCGAATTGGGCTTTCGTCATCTAATTATAGGAAGGCCTGCCCCAAGGGTCTACGACCAGTTCCACAATCCAACGTCCCACTTCCTTCACTGTAACACACCACCCGATTATGGCCGCTATACTGCTCGAATGGCCACCTACCGCTTCAAGCAGGTCGACGTGTTCACCAGTCGACCGCTCCTGGGCAACCCCGTGGCCGTGGTGCTGGCCGCGGACGGCCTCGACGCGGCCCAGATGCAGCGCATCGCCGGCTGGACGAACCTCTCGGAGACGACGTTCGTCCTGTCGCCAACCGATGCCTCGGCGGACTACAGGCTGCGCATCTTCTCCCCCAGCCACGAGCTGCCTTTCGCCGGCCACCCCACCGTCGGCTCCGCCCACGCGGCTTTGGAGGCCGGCGTCGTCAGCGGTCCGGCGTTCCGTCAGGAGTGCGGCGCCGGCGTGCTGCCGCTGACGATAACGAACGGCGACATGGGACGCCGCATCTCTGTCGAGGCGCCAGAGGCGAAGTTCGTGCGTGACTGCGGCGATCTGGCAGACGACATTTCAGCCTGTCTTGGAGCGCACATCGCCCCTGAGCCAGCGCCCGCCGCACTGGACAACGGGCCCGTCTGGCTGTTCGTTCGCCTCGAGAGCGGCAGCGCGGTCGCCGCACTGGAGCCTGACATGTCTGCCGTCAGCAAGCTAAGCCGCGATCACGGTCTCTCGGGCATCGCCGCGTTCGCGCTGCTGGAGGGCAACGGTCCCAGAGTTCACATCCGGTGCTTTGCGCCCGCCTTCGGTGTCTACGAAGACCCCGTGACCGGTAGCGCGAACGCCGCCCTGCCGGCGTACCTCGCGCGCGCCGGCCTGCTTAACAGCGTCGGGCGCGAGTACGTGTCGACCCAGGGCACGGAGTTAGGCCGCGACGGCAGAGTCTACGTTCGGGCGCTCGACGAGCACGGTCGAGCTGAGATCGGCGGCCACGCCGTCACGGTGATCGAGGGCGAGATTAGCGTTTGAGGCACGCGCCCCCCTACGGCGTCAGCCGGTAGAACCGCAGGAACGGGTGCTCGATCTGCTCCAGCACCTCCACGCTCGAGAACCCCGCCTCCGACGCGTACCGCCGCATCGTCCCGGCGCGGATCACCGTGCCCGTCGCCGCCGACGGCTGCTCCGCCATCGATGCCGGCAGGCACAGGAAGATGCTCGCCCCATAGAGCAGCCGCTCGACCTCGTTGCCGGGCGCCATAAATGCGTCCTCCACGCGCTCGTCCGCAATGATCGCCGTCCCGCCCGGCGCCAGCATCTTCCGGATCGCCGCCAGCGCCTCCACCGGCCGCGAGAGGTCGTGTATCGCCTCGATGACCACCGCGAGGTCGTACGCGCCTCCGTTCGCCGGGTCGCCCGCGTCGCGCACCTTGAACGAGACCCTGTCGCCCAGCCCCGCTTCGCGCGCGAAGCCCTGCGCCAGCGCAATCGATGACTCATCGAAATCGAAGCCGTTCACGCTTACCTTCGGGTACGCCCGCGCGATCGCGATGCCCGCCCAGCCCACGCCGCACGCCACGTCCGCAACGCGCGCCGGCGGGTCGGCTTGCAGCCGCGCGTGGACGTCCGGCACCAACGGCAGGAACTCTGTGCCGAACTGGTGCACCAGCCACGGGCGGTTGAAGTCACCCTGCGCCTCGATGCCGTCCACGCCGTAGTCCGCCCAGGGCACGCCGCCGCCGGTGCGATACGCCTCCATCACCTTCGGCAGCACCGTGCCAATCGAGGCGAACGCGCGCGCCAACGGCGCGATCGAGAACGGGCTGTCGGGATCGATCAACGCCTCGGCGTGCGCAGAGGACAGCGCGTAGCGCCGCTCATCCTCAGCCTTCGACACGTCGTCTACCTCCAGAATCTCACTCACGGCTTGCTGCTCCAGCCATTCGCGCGCGTACCGCGGGTGAATGCTCGCGCGTTGCGCCAGCTCCGGCGGCGTCGCGGGCCCGTCCTTCGCCAGCGAACGGTACAGCCCTAGCCGGTCGCCCAAATAGACCGACATCACGTCGATGGCTCCCAGCGTCGCCCCGAACAGCCGCTCGACGAACGCTTCCGTCTTGCTCGTGTCAGTCGTGGTCACCATGTCCTCCTCCGCTTCCCGCGTGTCCTAACGATGCACCGCCAGTATACAGACGCCCCGAAAATCCCCACAAACGCACCAACGGCTGCGACGCCCCTTCGGCCATCCCGACCCTGTCGAGGGACACACGCCAACCCTCGCGTCCGCCTCTCCCTCCGGGCGAGAGCTTGGCGCTGAGCTTGCCGGAGCGGGCTAGAGGTGAGGGCTCACCGCGCTATACTTCGAAGCGCACACCACAAGGAGGCCCATCATCGACCAGCTAAAGCTGCGTGAGCTACTCGAGGGCGTCGCGACGGGGACGACGAGCATCGAAGCCGCCGTGGAGTCGCTGCGTCTCCTTCCCTACGAGGACATCGGTTTCGCCAAGATCGACCACCACCGCGCGCTGCGCGACTGCCTGCCCGAGGTCGTACTGGGAGAGGGCAAGACGCCCGAGCAGGCCGCCGAGATCGCCGCGCGGCTGGCTGAGCGCGCCGACCGCGTGCTCGTCACGCGCGCCGACCGCGCCTGCTTCGACGCCGTCCACGCCGCGGTCACGGACGCGACGTACCACGAGACGGCGCGCGCGATCACCGTCGACCGGCGGAACGAGCCGAGGCAGCCGGGCGTGGCCGTCCTCTGCGGTGGCACAGCCGACCTGCCCGTCGCCGAGGAGGCCGCCATCACGGCGGACCTGATGGGGAGCGACATCCAGCGCGTGTACGACGTGGGCGTCGCGGGCATCCACCGCCTGCTGGACCACCTGGACGTGCTCACCGACGCGCGAGCGCTCGTCGTCGTGGCCGGCATGGAGGGCGCGCTGCCCAGTGTGGTCTCGGGCCTCGTCGCCGTACCGGTGATCGCGGTACCGACATCGGTGGGCTACGGCGCCAGCTTCGGTGGCATCGCGCCCTTGCTAACAATGCTCAACTCGTGCGCGGCGGGCGTCAGCGTCGTGAACATCGACAATGGCTTCGGCGCGGGCTACATTGCCGCGCTGATCAACCGGCTCGCCCTGAGCGAACGGCCGGACTAGCGCGGCACTCGTCATGACCCGTATTGCTTACCTCGACTGCTTCTCCGGCGTCAGCGGCGACATGCTGCTCGGTGCGCTGCTGGACGCCGGCCTAGCGCCCGACGAGTTGCGTTCCGAACTGGAGAAGCTGCCCCTTACCGGCTACCACCTCGAGGCGAATAAGACCTACCGCGCCGGATTCGCCGCCACACATGCGAACGTACGGCTCGAAGAGGCCGCCCAGCCGCACCGTCGCCTGCCCGACATCCTGACGCTGATCGAACGGAGCGACCTGCCAGCGAGCGACAAGGAGCGTGGCGTGGCGGTGTTCCGTCGTTTGGCGGAAGCCGAAGCGCACGTCCACGGCGTAGACTCCGAAGCGGTCGACTTTCACGAAGTCGGCGCGGTCGACGCGATCGTCGATGTCATCGGCGGCGTGGCCGGGCTGCGCCTGCTCGGCATCGAAGCGCTGTACTGCTCGCCGCTGCCGGCCGGCGGCGGCGCCGTCTCAACCAGGCACGGGGAGCTGCCCGTCCCAGCGCCCGCAACGCTGGCGCTGCTCGCGCTGGCGGGCGCACCGCTCGCGGCCGGCCCTGACACCGAAGGGGAACTCGTCACGCCAACAGGCGCGGCCCTCGTGACCACGCTCGCGCGCTTCGAGCGTCCAGCGATGACGGTGCAGGTCGTCGGATACGGCGCCGGCTCGCGCGACCCCCAGGGCCGCCCGAACGTGCTGCGCCTGTGGCTGGGCGAAGCGCTGGAGACGCGCGTGGCGACGATGCTGTTGATCGAAACGAATATCGACGACATGAACCCGGAGCTGTACACCTACGCGCAGGAGCGCCTGTTCGCCGCGGGTGCGGCCGATGTTTGGTTCGCGCCGATCCAGATGAAGAAGAACCGCCCGGGCGTGCTGCTTTCCGTCCTCTGCGCTATCGAATGCGAGGAGGCCATCGTTGAGGTGCTGCTGCGTGAGACCTCGACGCTGGGCATGCGCGTGCGCGAAGTGCGCCGCCACGAGGCGGAGCGCGAGACGTTCGAGTTCGAGTCGAGCCTCGGGCCAGCGGCGGTCAAGGTGAAACGCCTGCCCGGCCGGACGCCAACGATCGCGCCGGAGTACGAAGCGTGCGCGCGCATCGCGCGGGAGCGCGGCCCGTCGCTGGCGGAGGTTTACCGGATCGTCCAAGCGGAGGCCGAGCGGCAGCTGACGCAAGACGCCTAATCACCACCGGCGCTATACTGTCCCGACGCCAACCTGGACCTGAGATAGGAGAAGGACCGATGATCACCGTTATCTTTCGGATGAAGATCAAGGACGGCAAGGAAGAAGCAGCGCTCGCGCAGCTCCGCAAGATGACTGCAGCCGTGGAGGAGAACGAGTCGGACGCGGCGGCCTACATCGCCCACCGCTCACAAGACGACGCCAATGAGGTCGTATTTTTCGAAATGTACAAGGATGACGCCGCGTTCAAAGCACATAGCAAGACGCCGCACATGGCGGAGATGCGCGCCAGCATCGCTGAGCTGTTTGACCTGTCGCAGGTGAAGCTAGAGCGCTTGGACCGCGTGGCCGGCTTTAGCCGTCCAAGCTAACCCAACTCGAACACGTAGCGCTTGATCGCCCAGGCGACGCCACAGTCGGCGTTGCTGGGCGCGATGGCGTCCGCCTTCGCCTTCACGGAGTCCGGCGCGTTGCCCATCGCCACGCCCACCGCCGCCACGTCAAACATGTCGACATCGTGCACCGTGTCGCCCACCGCCATCGACTCATCGAGCGGCACACCGAGCTCCTCGCAGACCATCCGCAGCGCCCGGCCCTTATCGACGCCCTTGGCAACGATCGTAACGTAGGGCTGCGTCGCTTCGCTCACGGCTTCCATGAACGTGATCGTGTCGCTGTAGCGTTCGCCGAAGGCGTCGACGACAGCGCGCACGCCCTCTTCGCTGAAGACGATGATGCCCGTGGCCGCTGCGGTGACGTACTCGGCGTGCGTGGAAGCGATGCGCATGTCCTTGGGCAGGCGCTCCGGGTCGATCTGGGCCGCCCACGGCACGCGCATGTAGGTGATGCCTTCGACCGTCGTATAGGTCTCGAAGCTACCCTCATCGCAGCACGCGGCGATCTCCCGCGCGGCGTCGGCGGGAATGCGCACGTGGAACAGCTCCCGACCATTGTCCGCCTCGCGGATCTGCGCGCCGCAGTGGCCGATGATCGGTGTCTTCAGCTCCAGACGGCGCGCCGTGCGCTGCGCCAGCCCGTACCAGCGCGAGGTATTGAGCACGATGTGGATGCCGCGCTGGCGCGCGGCGATCACGGCGTCCCGATCGATGTCGTGGACGCGAGAGTCCGGCCCAAGCAGCGTGCCGTCCAGGTCAAGCGCGATGAGCTTGATCATGAGAACGCCTGCCCGCTCGTCTTCATGCTCTCGAAGCGACCGTGCGCGATCACGATGTGATCGAGCACGTCGACGTCCAGCAGCTCGCCTGCCTCGATTGCTTGCTTCGTCATCGCAATGTCGTCGGCGGACGGCGTTGGGTCGCCGGAGGGGTGGTTGTGCACGAGGATCAGCGCGGGCGCATTTTGGCGTAACGCCTCGCGGAACAGCTCGCCGATACGCACGACCGCGGTGTGGACGCTGCCCCGATAGACCTCTGCCGTGCCGAGCACCTGGTTGCGCGTATTGAGCAACAGCACGCGCAGGTGCTCTTGCTCCAGCAGGCCCATCTCCGCCTGCAAGAGGTTGTCCACGTCCGCGGGCGAGCGAATCACCGCCCGCTCTTGCGGTTGCGTCGCGACGAGACGACGGCCCAACTCGAGCGCGGCGTGCACCTGCGCCGCCTTCGCCTCACCCAGCCCGGGTTCGGTACACAGCTCCGCGAAGCCCGCGCGCGCCAGCCCGACCAGACCATCGCGACTGCTCAGCAGGCGCGTCGCCATCGCCAGCGCGCTCTCCTTCGCCGAGCCGGTGCGCAGCAGGATCGCGAGCAGCTCCGAGTTCGAGAGCGCACCCGGCCCGAAGTCGCGCAGGCGTTCCCGCGGCCGGTCAGAGACCGGCAGGTCTCGGATACGAGTCTGATAATCGACGTTCGGCTGGCCGTCAGGCATTGGCGCCCTCGGCCTGGGACACGATTTCGACATGGACGACGGCGTTCGTGTGCGGGTAGTGCGTGATGCGCACCATCCGCCCGAGTCCCACATCGAGTGCATGCTCGGGTTCGATGCGGAAGACATCGCCCTCGACGAACACGTAGTCGTTGCGGAAGACGAGGAAATCGTGGCGGCTCCAGAGCCGGTCGACGATGCCCGTCGTCTCCACCGGCTGGGCGAACAGGTCACGCAACGTCTGCACCACCTGGTAGACGAGCAGGAGCGACACGAAGCCGATGAGCACCAGCGCAACGATGCCTCCCGCATTCGCGCCATCCACGACCATGTCTTGCACAATGAAGCCGATGACCCCGAGCGAGATGAGCATAAACGGTATGAACAGGAGCGCGCTGCGCACGACGGCGCCCCGGGCGAAGGTTGTCGCTGGCACAGCCTGCTTCCCTACGGGAGAACGAGCGTGTCTCCGGGCTGGATGATCGGGTTGTTCACGCTGATGTTGTTCGCCGCAGCGATCTGGGTGACGTAGTTCTGTGTGCTCACACCGGGCGGTTTTTGCGCCGCCGCGATCGTCTCCAGCGTATCACCGGACTGTACCGTGTACGTGCGCGGCGCAGGCGTCGTCGGTTTGGGCGTGTTCGTCGGCTTCGGCGTGTTGGTTGCTTCGGGCGTGATCGTCCCGATCGTCGGCGTGGCTGTCTCCAGGACGCGCGTGACCAGCACCGTTGGCGTGACGTTTACGATCGGGATCACGTCACCGCTTTCGCCCGGGCCGGGCGGTTGTACCAGAAGCCACACCGCGACCGCGGTGCCGATCAGCAGCGCCAGCAGCGAGCCACGGTAGAGGTTAAACGAGGGAAGCGCGCTGGCCGGGTTGAGACACTCGGCGCAAAGGTCGCCGCCGTGAAGCTCGCAGTAAACGCGAGCGCAGCGGCGGCACTGCTTCGTCGCCTCGTTCTCGCAGGCGTAACACTCCATCGAGGGGACTATACCAACTCGGCTGGAGAGGGGCTAGGCGGGGCAGGGCGCGCCTACTTGAGTTCGGCGCTGGCGCCTGCCTCCTCCAGCTTCTTCTTGACGTTTTCCGCCTCTTCCTTGTTGATGTCTTCCTTCACGTTCACCGGAGCGGACTCAACCAGGTCTTTTGCCTCCTTGAGGCCAAGCGTCGTCACTTCACGCACCGCTTTGATCACGTTGATCTTGTTGGCGCCGATGTCCTTGAGGACGACCGTGAACTCAGTCTGCTCCTCTACGGCGGCGCTGTCTCCACCTGCGCCCGCAGCCGGCGCTGCAGCAACGGCGACGGGAGCGACGGCGGTCACGCCAAACTCCTCCTCGATGCGCTTGTTCAGGTCGCGCATCTCCAGCACGGTCATCTCCTTGATCAGGTCGAATACTTGGTCAACTTTCTCAGCCACGTTCGATGTCCTCCCTTTCGGTTGTTCGTTGCTAGTAGGCGCTGCCTCCTCGGCGGGCGCCTCTACTTCTGCGGTCTGGGTCTCGTCGTCGGCCATCCGTTACGCTCCCTCGAGTTGCCTCGAGCGCGCGTCCAGTAGGCCGGCCAACGTGTGCATCGTGTCGTTCAGCAGGCGGACGGGCGCGGTGGGCATCAGGTTGTTCATCAAGCCGGACAGGCGCGCAATCGGCGCTTGGAGCGCGCCTGCGATCTGTCCAGCCAATATCTCGCGTGGCGGCAGGCTCGCCAGATCCTGTAGCTCGATCAGGCTGAGCACCTGCGTGTTCATGACGCCCTTGCGCACCGCGAACGTGTTGCGCGCCGTGCGCATGTACTCCGCGACGACCTTGGCCGGTGCGACGATGTCGTCGTAGCCGAAGATGATTGCCGTCGGCCCTTCGAGGAGCTCGGCCATCACGGGCCGGCCCGCCTCGTCCGCGGCGCGGAGGAAGAGGCGGTTTTTCACCACCCGCATCTCGACGTCCGCCTCCCGGATCGCCTGGCGCAGCCTCGCCATGTCCGGCACCGAAAGGCCGCGGTAGTCCGCGGCGATGGCGATAGTACAGCGCTCGATGCGCTCACGCAGCTCCTGGACCGTTTCGATCTTCTTTTCGGTTGCCATCTCGCCTCACAAACGAAAGCGCCCCGTCTTCGAAGACAGGGCGCGAGTTCACATCGCAGGATCCCGGACCTTTGTCCGGCACGATACGTTACTCGGCGTTACCTCGGCGGGCGCTTGCGCATTATCCGCCTCCGGCGGACCCGCTGTCTTCGGCGCTCCGTCATGATACGCGGAACAGGCGCTGACGCGCAAGCGGGCTTCCGCCTGTTGGTATGGAGTGATTTGCGATTCGAGAAGAGGCGCTCGGGGTCTTAGTTCGCGCTGAGCGCCAGCGTGGGTGTGAGATCCAGACGGATGCCGGGGCCCATGGTGGTGGTGAGCGTCATGCTACGGATGAACTGGCCCTTGCCGCCAGACGGCTTGTTCTTCACGATCTCCTGCACCAGCGTCGCTAGGTTCTCCAGCAACTTCGCGTCCTCGAAGCTCACCTTGCCGATCGGCAGGTGGATCAGCGACGTGCGGTCGAGGCGAAACTCCACGCGCCCCTGCGAAGCGTCGTTCACCGCCTTGGCGATGTCCGGGCCATCGACGACGGTGCCGGCGCGCGGGTTCGGCATCAGACCACGCGGGCCGAGGACGCGACCGAGGCGTCCCACTTTGCCCATCAGGTCGCGCTGAGCGAGCGCGACGTCGAAGTCGGTCCAACCTTCCTCGACTTTCTTGATCAGCTCATCTCCACCGACGAACTCCGCGCCCGCATCTTCCGCCACGCGTGCGACTTCGCCTTCGGCGAAGACGAGGATGCGCATCTTCTTGCCCAGGCCATTCGGCAGGAGCGCGGTGCCGCGCAACTGTTGCTCCGCATTCCGCGGGTCGAGGCCGGTGCGAATGTGCAGCTCAACCGTCTCATCGAACTTGGCGTAGGACGTCTCCTTCGCCAGGCGCACGGCGTCTTCCGGCCCATACGCCACCGTCCGGTCGACCAGCGCTGCCTTCGCTTCGTACTGTTTGCCGCGCTTCATACGCCTGTTATACCACCTCAATGCCCATGCTGCGCGCCGTGCCTTCGATCTGCCGCATCGCCTGCTCGACGTTTTGCGTGTTCAAGTCGCGCAGCTTCGCCTGGGCGATCTGGCGCACCTGGTCACGCGTCACCTTGCCCACCTTCTCGCGCAGCTGCGCCGGGCTACCCTTGTCGAGGCCCGCGGCGCGCTTGAGCAGGTCGGACGCGGGCGGCGTCTTCAACACGAACGCGAACGAGCGATCCTCGAACACGGTGATCTCTACCGGCACAATGGTGCCCGCCTGCGACGACGTCTTTTCGTTGTACTCCTTGCAAAAGCCCATGATGTTGACGCCGTGCTGGCCCAACGCCGGCCCGACCGGCGGCGCCGGGTTCGCCTTGCCCGCAACGATTTGGAGTTTGATCATCGCGCGTACTTTCTTTGCCATTACAGTCGCTCCACCTGCAGAAAGTCTAGCTCGACCGGCGTCTCACGGCCGAAGAACGAGACCAATACCTTCACCTTGCCGCGATCGAGGTTGATCTCGTCCACCTGACCGACGAAGTCCTGGAACGGCCCATCCACGATGCGCACGCTTTCGCCGATGGCGAAGCCGACCTTTATCTTCGGCTGCTCGACGCGCATCTGGCTCAGGATCCGGCGTACTTCGTGCTCCGCGAGAGGCTCCGGCCGCGTACCGAATCCGACGAAGCCCGTCACTCCTGGCGTGTTGCGGACGATGAACCATGCGCGCGTGGAGTCCGGGTCGTCCTCCTTGAGCTCCACCATCTGGACAAGGATGTAGCCCGGGAAGATCTTGCGCGCGACCGTTCGCCGCTGGCCTTCACGGATCTCGATCTCGTCCTCGGTCGGTACGACGACGCGGAAAATGAGGTCTTGCGCGTCCATGGAGCCGATGCGGTGCTCCAGGTTGGTCTTAACTTTGTTTTCGTGGCCGGAGTAGGTGTGGATCACGTACCAGACACGCCCCTCCCTGAAGGCCTGCGCCTCCGTGGGGATGCCGCCGGTGTCCTCCTCCTCGACCTCGGGCTCTGGTACCGCGGCGGGCTCAGCTTCGATCTCCGCTGTTGGCTCAGCAGCGGGCTCCGTTACCGGCGGAAGGGCAACTTCAGCCGCCGCCTTGAGTTCGGCATCGGCGTCAGCACGCGACGCGGGCTCAGCAGCGCGCTCGGTTACCGGCGGAAGGGCAGCTTCAGCCGCCGCCCTGAGTTCGGCATCGGCGTCCGACGCGGGGTCAGCCTCGCTGTCTGGCTGCGGCTCAGCCGCTGGCGTCGACTCTTGCTCCACTGGTGCTCCGACGGCGCCGTCGGGCGCTTCTGGGGAGGCGTCAGCCGCGGCGAAGGCGTCGACGGGCTGTCCGTCCTCCGACTGCGTCGCGCCCTGCGCGGACGCGTCGCCCTGAGCGACTGTATCTTCCGCTGTCGCCTCCTCAGGGGTCGCGGTCCGGTTGCGTTCAGGCTGAGTGAGCATCAATGATTCTTCTAACGAAGGAGCGTGTTTTCAATCATCCAGTTGAAGAACATATCGACCCCGCCGAGGAACAGGCCGAACGCGGTTGCGACGATAATCACGACCAGCGTCAAGTAACGCGTATCCTCCCACGTGGGCCAGGTGACCTTACGTAGCTCGTTGATAATCTCCTCGGCCCAGTGCGGCCGCAGCGCGCCCAGCAGCCCGCGCTTCTCTCCAGCCTGCTGTGGCCGGCGGCCCGGCCGCGGCGGCGTCGCGCGCACCGGGCGCTGGCGAGGTGTCTTGGTGCTGCTCGGGTGGCGTCGTATCGCGCGGCTCATGGTCTATCGTGTTTCACGATGTAGGGAGTGCTTCCGGCAACGACGACAGTACTTCTTCAGCTCGATCCGGTCCGCGTCGTTCCGGCGGTTCTTTGACGAAGCGTAGTTGCGCTCCCTGCAATCAGAGCAGGCGAGCGTGATCACGAGGCGGTCCCCTTTCTTCGCCACAATGAACCCTCCTGAACGGCCCTACTCCAGCACTGTTGTTATCACGCCGGCGCCCACGGTACGGCCGCCCTCGCGAATGGCGAAGCGCAGTCCGTCCTCCATGGCCACCGGCTGGATCAGACGGATCTTCATCTTGGTATTATCGCCAGGCATCACCATTTCCACCCCATCGGGCAGCTCAGCCGAGCCAGTCACGTCTGTCGTTCGGACGTAGAACTGGGGCCGGTAGCCGGTGAAGAACGGTGTGTGGCGGCCACCCTCATCCTTCGAGAGCACGTAGACCTCACCCTCGAAGAACGTGTGTGGCGTGATCGAGCCGGGCGCGGCCAACACCTGACCTCGCTCGACATCCGTGCGCTCGATGCCGCGCAGGAGGCAGCCGACGTTGTCGCCCGCTTCGCCTTCGTCCAGCGTCTTGCGGAACATCTCCACGCCGGTGACGACGGTCTTATGGGTCTCCTTCAGGCCGACGATCTCGATCTGGTCACCCGTCTTGACGATGCCGCGCTCGACGCGGCCTGTGACGACGGTGCCACGACCGGGGATGCTGAACACATCTTCAATCGGCATCAGGAACGGCTTGTCCTTGGCGCGCGCCGGCATCGGAATGTAGTCGTCCAGCGCCTTCATCAGCTCCCAGATGCACTTGTAGTCCTCGTGATCAGGATCATCCGAGGTGTTCTCCAGCGCCTTCAGCGCGCTGCCGCGGATGATCGGGATGTCATCGCCCGGGAAGCCGTAGCTGGTGAGCAGCTCGCGCAGCTCCAACTCGACCAGGTCCAGCAGCTCGGGGTCGTCCATCATGTCCACCTTATTCATGAAGACAACGACGCTGGGCACCTGCACCTGCCGCGCGAGCAGGATGTGCTCTCGCGTCTGGGGCATCGGGCCGTCCGGCGCAGCGACGACGAGGATCGCGCCGTCCATCTGGGCGGCGCCGGTGATCATGTTCTTGATGTAGTCTGCGTGGCCGGGGCAGTCCACGTGGGCGTAGTGACGGTTCTCCGTCTCATACTCCACGTGTTGAATCGCGATCGTAATGCCGCGCTCGCGCTCCTCCGGAGCGTTGTCGATGCTGTAGAAGTCGCGGTAGGGCGCCCATCCCTTCAGGGAGAGGAGCTTCGTGATCGCTGCGGTGAGCGTCGTCTTTCCGTGGTCGACGTGGCCAATGGTCCCCACGTTGACGTGGGGCTTCGTCCGCTCGTACTTGGCCTTGCCCATCTTGTTGGTTCCTCCTTCTCGTTCTCGAACTGCCGCCACGCGCGAATGGCGGGCCGCCCGTATCAGGGGCGTGGGCTAGCCTCGATCGCCCGGGATCTCGAGCTAGCCTCGGTATCCCACGGAGTCTTGGCCAAAAAAGTTAGACCCTCCAACGGGTCACCCCATTATCGCGTAGACAATTGCTTTTGCGCAAGCCGCCAGGTTCAACCGCCCACCTTCTCCAACATAGCGAAGCCCAACGTCGCGATGTCCTGGAGGTGATCCGGCTCCAGGTTCACGACGGTGTCCTGAGCGGTGTGGATGCGCGCGAAGCCGTGGGTCGTGAGCATCAGCGCAGGGATTCCAGCGTCGAGGAAGCTCACGTGGTCGCTGCTCAGCCCCTCCGGTAGCGAATCTGCACGCGCCTCGATGCCTAGCTCGTTCCCGAGGGCGTCCGCCTGCGCGGCCAGCGTCCGGCTCCCGATAAGCCCGACAGGTTCGGTTCCCGCCACGACGTCATAGTTGAAGACCGCGACGACGCCGGCGCGCTCCTGTTCGGTTAGGTGCAATACGAATTGACCGCTGCCCACGAGCCCGATCTCCTCCGCACTAAAGAGGACAAAGCAGTCGCCGGAGCGATGCTCCGCGGCTGTGGCTCGCGCCAGTTCGAGAACGGTCGCAGCGCCCGACGCGTTGTCGTTCGCGCCGGGCGAGACCGGCACAGAATCGTAGTGACCGCCGCTCACTGTGCGGCACTTGCCGTCCTCAGGTCGGGCGATGACGTTATGGGCCGTGAGCTTGCGCGGCGCCTCGACCTTGATCGTTACCTCGACCGCGCCGGCCGCGAGCCGGTCACGCAACGCCTCGCCGTCGCGCTTGTCAATGGCGAGAAACGGGAGGTCGTTCCCTTCACTGAAGCCTCCCTGAAACAGCTCCGGATCCCTGTTCGCAACGATCACCGCCTGTGCGCCGGCCGCCTTCGCGCGCGTTGCCATATCGATGAAGCGCACGTCCTTGCGCTGGATGAGCACGACCGCCCCCCGCGCGTCTGAAGGGAATTCCCCCTCACCTCCCGCTCCCACGTCGACGAGTGGCGCGGTCACCGTGCCGGACGCCGCACCGCGGAACGTGAGCGCCTTGATGTTGTCGCCCGCCGCCGAGACGGAGGCGGCGCGCAGGAGGTCGCTGGATATCTCGAACGGCTGTATCTCGACTTGATAGCCCCAGCGCTCGAACAGCCCTCGCGCGTACTCGATCACCTCCTGCTCCTCCGGCGATCCGGCCGTTCGGACGCCGATCTCATCGGACAGCACGTGGATATGCTCTTCGATGCGGCTGAGTTCCGGCGCGGGTGGTCCGAGGCCATTCGATTCCGTCGATACGCCCGTCGGCGCGCCGCTGGTGGGCACGGGCGTCGAGGCGCCGCCGCCGCACGCAAACGCAACGACGGCCGTCATCAGCGCGCCCACGACGAGAGCAAGTGGTCGGTGGTGTAGCGTGGGTGTCTCCGAGCGTCTACTGACGCGGGTGTCGTTTCGCCTGCAGCCAGGCGCGGATGCGTTCGCGGAACGTCGGCTCATTCAGCTCGATCGGCCGGCCGCGCCAGCGCTTCTCGACGCTGGGCTGCGACGAGCCCCGGCTGACGAACGACAGCGCAAACGCGGTGAGGAACAGGATTACACCTGCAACCAGCACCCACGTCGCGAACGCGGGCTGCACGTTTCGCGCGAGCACGCTCAGGACGATCAGCGCCACCGCAGCGAGCATGACGTGTCCAAGGGAGATGCCCGACAGCGAATCGAGCAGACCGCGACCGGCGGAGGCTGCAGCATCGGTCGGTCGCGGCCGAGGGCCGGACGCCTTCCGATCCGGCACGAACTCGTCGAGCCGGTCCAGGATCTCTTCGATCTCACGCTGGATGCGGTCCTCAGGCATGGGGCGGTTCCGGCCCCATTGTACAAGACAGGCCAGAGCATAGTAAGGGATGTCGGGCTGGAATCGAGGCGATCAGTCGCGGCGGCGCGGCGCATGTCGGGCTGTGCTCCGACGTGCCTGCCGTCCATGGCCCCAGCCCCCGCCAGCCGGCGTCTCGATGCGTAACCGCTCGCCCTCCAGCACCCGACGCTGGGCCTTGGACGGCAGCCGGCGCCCTCTTCCACGGGGGTCGACTAGCGTATCGCGACCGGGGGCGCCGGCCGCGCCGCCGCGCACCCCGCGCGGGCCGCTCCGACGACGGTCGCCCACGATCGTCACGTCGGACGGCGTAAGAAACTCGTACGCACGCACCAACCCCTCGCCACCGCGATGTAGGCCGGCTCCTCCGCTGCCGCGCCGGATCGAGTACTCGCGCACGCGGAACGGGTAGGTCAGCTCGAGCGCCTCCACGGGGGTGTTCATCGTGTTCGTCATGTGCGTGTGCACCGCCGATGCGCCGTCACTCGATGGCCCCGCGCCAGCGCCGCCTGCGAGCGTCTCGTAGTACGCGAACGGCCGGTCGCGCTCGACATCATAGCCGCCGATCGTCACGTTGTTCATCGTGCCTGCGCTCGCCGCAGGCATGCGATCAGGCAGTGCCTTAGCCAGCGCGCCGAGCACAACATCGACGATACGCTGAGACGTCTCGACGTTCCCTGCCGACACCGCCCGCGGCGAGCGCGCGTTCACGACGCTCGCTTCGGGCAGCGTCACCTCCATCGGGCGCAAGCAGCCGTCGTTCGTCGGCGCGCCTTCATCCAGCAGGCAGCGCACCACGTAGTACACCGCCGAGCGCGTCACCGCTGCGACCGCGTTCACGGAGCTCGGCCGCTCCGGCGCACTGCCCGTAAAGTCGAAGTGCAGCCGATCGCGTCGCACCGTGAGGCGCAGGCGAATGGGCACCGGCTCTTCGCTCATCCCGTCATCATCCAGCGCGTCTTCGAACGTGTACGTCCCGTTTGGGACCGATGCGATCGCCGCGCGCGTCAGGCGTTCCGCGTAGTCTTGCAGCGCAGATTGCTGACGTGCCACCTCACGCCGGCCGTAGCGCGCGACCAGCTCGATCAGGCGCGCCTCGCCCGTGCGGTGCGCCGCTAGCTGCGCGTCAAGGTCGCCCCGCCGCTCATCCGGGGTGCGCACGTTGCGCAGCAGCAGCGCCAGCACCTCCTCGTTGCGCCGGCCACGGCGGAAGAGACGCAGCGGCGGGATCACGACGCCTTCCTGATACAGCTCCATCGCCAGCGGCATCGATCCGGGCGTCATCCCGCCTACGTCCGCGTGATGCGCGCGACTGACGGCATAGCCGACTAGGTCCTTCGCCGCGAACACCGGCGACACAAGCGTGATGTCCGGCAGGTGCGTGCCACCGAGGTACGGATCGTTCAGCATCACCACGTCACCGGGTGCGAACGGTGCGAGTGGAAGCGCCGCCTCCACCGACATCGGCATCGCGCCCAGGTGCACTGGAATGTGCGCCGCCTGCGCGACGAGCTTCCCCTGCGCGTCGAACAGGGCGCACGAGTAGTCGCGGCGCTCCTTGATGTTCGGTGAGTGCGCTGTGCGCCCCAGCGTCACGCCCATCTCCTCCGCCACCGACGCGAACAGCGCGTGGAACACGGCCAGCGCCGTCGGATGAGCCTCCACAGGTCGTCTCACCGCGACACCCCAAGCCGTTCCAAGATGCGCTCGACCGCCTCGTCCGGCGAGAGCGCGCTCGTATCGAGCTCCAGCGCACTGGGCATCGCGCTCGCAGCGAATGCGCGCTGCAGTGCCTCGACTGCGCCCTCCTCCGCACCTTCCGCATCTCGCATACGCTCGCGCAGCGTATCGAGCGGGGCGACGAGCGATACCAGCAGCGGCCGTACGTTCGGCACCGTGCTCACCAGCCCGAGCAGCTCGCGCAGGTCACTCTCGTGCAACGCCGCTGCGCCGTCGCGATACAGCGCGAACGATGCATCGACGATGATGTGGTAGCCGCCGCGGATGTACGTCGATGCCAGCAGCTTCAGCTGCCGATACACCAGCTCCGCCTCTTTCGCGACGTCATCATCGTGCCCGACGATCCAACGCGACCACAGATCGTCCTGTGAGATCACGGCGACGCGCCCACGCAAGCGCTCGGCCAGACGCCGCGCGACGGTCGTCTTGCCCGACAGCGCCGGCCCCCGCACAACGACGAACGCGATCCCGATCATGCGCGCCCTCCTTTACGCTCCACCAGCAAGCTCCCCACGCGATCCACTGTCCCTCTCCATCCAGGCGGAACGACCGTCGTCGCGTCGAGCTGGGCGATGAGCGCCGGGCCGCGCAGGCGGTCGCCCGCGCGCAATCGCTCCCGCTCGTAGACCGGCGTTGCGCGTCGCCGACCGTCGAACCACACCTGCGCCCGGGCGACGCGCGCGCCCTTTGGATCGCCGTCACCTTCCGGTAGCTCAGCCAGCCGCACCTGTGCGCCCGGTGCCTCCGCGCGCACGCGCAGGGCGACAGCTTCAACCGCGCGCGAAGGCTCTGCATGACCGTAGCGTCGCTTGTGCGCGCGATGGAACACCGCGAGGCAGCGCGCTGGCTCACAGCCGCCAGCTGACGATGCGATGGGCACCGTCAGCTCGTACGACTGTCCGGCGTAACGCAGGTCAAGGGCGCGCGTCACGCGCACACGTCGATGTCCTTCGTTTGCCAACGAACGCCGCGCCCGATCTTCGAGGCGCCGGAACGCGCGCCCGAGTTTCATCGCGAAACGATGGCCATCTTCCGACGGCACGGGCGTAAGGAACGCCTGCACTTGGTCGCGCGTCACCGGCGCCACGGCCATGCCGAACGCCGACAGCACGCCCGGAAACGGCGGCACCAACACGCGCGGGATATCGAGCGACTGCGCCAGCTCGCACGCGTGGAGCGGGCCCGCTCCGCCGAACGCAACGAGCGTGAAGCGGCGCGGGTCGTGCCCACGCTCGACCGAGATCACGCGCAACGCGCGTTCCATGCTCGCGTTCGCAACGCGGACAATGCTCGCGGCGGCTTGATCGAGATCGCCGGCGAACGCGCGCGCGACCGGCCGCAGCGCACGACGCCCTGCATCGATTGACAGCGCCATGCGCCCACCAAGGAAACGATCCGGTAACAAACGCCCCAGCACGAGGTGCGCGTCGGTCACGGTGGGCTGATCGCCCATGCCGTAACAGGCCGGCCCCGGGTCGGCGCCGGCGCTCTCCGGGCCCACGCGCAGCGCGCCGCCCGCGTCCACGCGCGCGATCGAACCACCTCCCGCCCCGACCGTATGCACGTCCACCGTCGGGATGCGCACCGGCAGCTCGCCTATGGTCGACTCGGCAGTGAACGGCACCGCGCCGTCGCAAAGACAAACGTCGGTCGACGTGCCGCCCATGTCGAGCGTGATGATCCGGTCGACGCCGGCCCCGCTCGCCAGACGAAACGCTCCGGCGACGCCGCCCGCCGGCCCAGACAGCACCGTGCGCACCGCCTGCGCCGCTGCGGCCCGCGCGCCCGCGCTCCCGCCGTTCGCCCCGGCAGCAGCGCTGCCGCCATTCGATAACATCACGCGCAGGCGACGCGTGCCCCTCCAGCGCAGCCCGTCAGCCAGGCGCGAAAGATAGCGCTCCATCACGGGCGCGACGTAGGCGTTGAGCACCGTGGTGCTCGTGCGCTCGTACTCGCGGTACTCCGGCAGCACCTCGAACGACGCCGACACAGCCAGCCCGCGCCGGCGCGCGGCGTCGCGCACCATGCGTTCGTGAGCCGGAGCGAGGAACGAGAACAGGAAGCAGACCGCCAGCGACTCCACGCGCAGCTTCGTCAGACGATCGAGCAGCGCCTCGACCTCGTCCGGGACGAGCGCTTGTAACACACGCCCTTTGTGGTCGAGCCGTTCGTCCGCCTCCAGGCGCAGTTCGTCGGGAACGATCGCGGGCGGGCGGCGCGGCTCCAGATCGTAGAGCTGTGGGCGCGTCTGCCGTCCGATCGCCAGCACGTCGCGAAAGCCCTTCGTCGTGATCAGCGCCGTGCGAGCGCCCTTGCGCTCGAGCACCGCGTTCGTAGCAACGGTCGAGCCGTGCACCACCTCGTCCGGCGTCCAGCCCACCTCCTGGAGCCCCGCGAGCACGGAGCGCGAAGGGTCATCCGGCGTGGACGGGCGCTTGTAGACGGACAGGCGTCCGTCCTGCCAGAGTAGGAAGTCCGTGAACGTCCCTCCGACGTCCACGCCGAGGATCGAAGGCATATCGATGGTGAGTATATAGGAGAGAGCGTGCCGGTTCGGCGCGCTCTCAGCGTACGTGTCGCCAGTTCTCGCTAATCGCCGCCGCCTGCGGCCGGTGCGGCGCTGGGCGTCGACGGTTGTGTTGCGGGATGCGCGCCGCCTTCGACACGAACGTCCGGTAGCCACTCAAGCCACTTGGGCAGGTACCAATTCCAGTCGCCCAGCAGCTTCATGCTGGCCGGCACGAGAATGGAGCGCACAATCGTTGCGTCAATCAGCACGGCGACGCCTGCGCCGAAGCCCATCTGCTGGAACATCACAAGATCGCCCGCAGCGAAGCCGCCGAAGACGGCCACCATGATCAGCGCAGCCCCCGTGATAAGGCGCCCGGTCGAGCGCACGCCGAAGACGATCGCTTCCTCATTGTCGTGGGTCTGGTCGTAGCGCTCGCGGATGCGGCTCAAGAGAAAGACGTGATAGTCCATCGAGAGGCCGAACAGGATGGCGAAGAGGAAGATCGGCAGCCAGGCCTCGATGCTCTCCACCTGCTGGAATCCGAACAACCCGGCGCCAACCCCTTCTTGCGTGACCAGCACCAACAATCCGTACGCCGCGCCAACGGAAAGCAAGTTCATGATGACGGCCTTGATCGGCACGACGATCGACCGGAAGACAACCAGCAGCAGGATGAAGCTCAGGCCGAGCACGAACACGAAGACGATTGGCGTGTACACATCCAGCATCGCAAAGCCGTCCAGGTTCTCGGCGGTAAAACCACCGACAAGCGCGTTGGCAGGCACGCCCTCGAACGCTTGCGGGACATACTCGTCGCGAAGCTGCACGACCGCCTCCTCGGCCTCGTTACTGCTCGGGTCGCCCGCGACTGGTACTTCGAGCAGGGCCAGGTCTCCTTCAGCATTCGCTTCGTACGCTGGTTTGCCGAACGCCGGATCGGCGGCCAGACGCTGCTCCAGGCGTTCGATCGCCTGCTGGACATCGGACGAGTTGACGGGGCCGTCGATGACGACGTGCGCCGGCGAGATGAGGCCTCCGGAGAAATCCCGGTCAAGAACCGTAAACGCCTGCTTGGCCGGCAGGTTGTCGGGAAGCGTGCTGATGCCGGAGAAGCCGGTGTTGATGTTAAAGTATGGGACTGCCGCTGCGACGAGCAGGCCCGCCGCAGCGACGAAGCTGATGACTGGATAGCGCATCACCATCCGGGCCAGCCGGTCCCAGAAACCACCCGGACGCTCCTCGTCGAAGCGCGATTGACCGCTCTGGATCAGCGGAATGCGCCCCCAGTTCAGTTTGTCGCCGAGCAAGCTGAGCACCGCCGGAAGCAACGTCAACGACGCCGCGACAGCCATCACGACAACGAGCACGGAGCCGACGGCGATGCTGCGGAAGATGGTCTGAGGCACGATGAGCATCCCCAGCAGCGCAATGATCACCGTGACGCCGCTGAAGAACACCGTGCGGCTGGCCGTGGCGCCTGCCCTGGCGATCGCGTCCAGCTTCTCCAAGCCGTGCGCCCGTTCCTCTCGGTAACGAGAGATGACGAAGAGCGTGTAGTCGATACCGACAGCGAGCCCAATCATCGTAATCACGTTCGTGACGAAGAAGGAGAGCTGGTACTGCTGGCCGATGAGGGCGCTGGCGCCGACCGCCAGAATGATCGAGACAAGCGCTAACACAATCGGGATGACGGACGCGGCCAGCGCGCCAAACACCAGCGCCAGGATGATCAGCGCGATCGGAATGCCGAACATCTCGCCGGTCTCAAGGTCTCTCTGCGCCGCCTCGTTGAAGTCCTCGCCCATGCTGGCGTTGCCGGCGATCAAGACGTCAAAGCCGCCTGCCTCCTTAGATTCCAGCACGTCCAGCACTTCACCGATGTTATCGCCAGCGTCTTCGAAGGTGCCTGCCATGGCGAAGGGAAGGATCGTAATGTGACGATCGTCAGAGACCAGCGACTCGTCGCCGGACTCGTAGAAATTCGTGCCTGTTGCGACGACCTCGGGACCGAGGGCCTTGATGTCCCCGTACAGATCCTCGACGACGGTCTTGAAGGACTCGTCATCAACGGTTGCGTTCTCGGATTGCACGATGACGATTTCGTTCACTCGTTGCGGACCGCGCAGCCGGCTCTCGATGAGCGTTTGAGCCTGCTTTGATTCGGGGTTGGTGGTAAGGTCGGCTTCGGTGGTGAGAGCATCACTGAGCAGACTCACAATCAGGAAGCCAGCCACGAGCACGAGCGCCACCCAAAGCGCAACGACGATCCATGGTCGACGAGCGCTCATGCGAGCTAGGCGTTCAGTGATGGCCATCGTTTTCCATCCTAGCGTTCTTTCCCATCTCGGTCAGTGAAGCTTTTCACATTTCTCAGCCAGAACCTCGATACGTGCAGTTTGGGGGGTCGTGCTGGCTTACCTCGGCTCCCGCTTCATCGTCCAGAAGCGCGGCCCGCTGTTCGGCAGGTGCTCATCGACGACGACCTCGAAGCCGTGGCGGCGATAGAAGGTGAGGTTGCGTTCCTTCGCTGTCTCCAGGTAGCAGGGGAGATGCTCTCCGTCCGCACGCTCCAGCACCGGCTGGATCAGCGCCCCGCCGACGCCCTGGCCCTGGCGCTCCGGCTCCACACCCAGCGTGATCAGGTGCCAGTGCGGGCCGTGCATGTCGCGCTTGTGGATCTCCTCGAATCGATTGTTCACCGTCATGAAGCGACGCAGGCCGGTCCACCCGATGTGGATCGGGCTCGTCCAGAGCTTGGTGTCGCCGACGAGCAGCGCTGATAACACGAAGCGCATCATCACCCGCATGCCGCCGGCCGAGCTTGCGGGCGACGGCAGCCAGATCGCCGCCCCTTCGATCGCGCCATCCGAGATGTACACCTCGCCATAGCGATGGCCGTACTGGAGCGAGAGCGCCATGAAGGGAGCCAGCACGCGCTCGCGGGTCTCGTCGTCCGGTACCGCCCAGACGATCGGCGGGTCGTCGAAGAACGCGCGACCGAGTACCGCTGCGGTTTCGGGGAGCTGCGCCGCTGCCATCCGAACGGGGGTCATCGACTGCTGCATCACGCCTCCTTCGACCGTACGGCGAACCGATCTTACATCATTCGAAGGGACATGTCGGGACCTAGTCCGTCGCGCGCTCGCTCAGGAAGCCGACAACGGCGTCCTTGTAGCGCGGGTCCGCCACCGTCGTCAGGTGGTCTCGCTCCGGGATCACAACGGCGCGCGCGCCCGGGATCGCCGCGGCGAGCGGCTCCGGGCTGCCGACCAGCGTGTCCTTCGCGCCGGTCACGATGAGCACAGGTAGCTGCACCGCCGCCAGCAACTCTGGCGTGGGCGGCTGACGCGGCGCGCTCATGCACGCGGCGAGCGCTTCCAGATCGTTGCTCTTGTTTGCTTCGGCGAAGGCGCGGAAGCCCCTCGCGGTTGGATCGCTGATCGCGCCCGCATCGGCAGCACGCAGTCCCGCTGCGACGTTGCCGCGATTCCTGCCGAACGTGCCGCCCACGCCACCCAGCACGACCGACGTGAAGCGCTCCGCATGATGCGTCATCAGGTGCATAGAGATGCGCGAGCCCATCGAGTAGCCCATCAGGTCCGCACGCTCGACGCCAAGGTGGTCCATCAGGCGCACGACGTCGCCCGCCATCTTGTCCATCCCGTACATCTCAGCGTCGTGTGGCTTGCCGCTCTGCCCGTGACCGCGGCAGTCAAGCGCGATCACGTGACGCAGCGGCGTGAGCGTCTCGATCCAACCGGGGCGCAGCCAGTTGGCGTCCAGGCTGCTGGCGAACCCGTGCACAAGCACCATCGGCGGGCCTTCGCCGAAGACCTCGTAGCGGATGTTCACGCCGTCGGAATCGAACGTCGCCATGCTAGCGCTGGCTGATCTCCAGCAGCGGGATCGCCTCGTTCATGCTGCCCGACCGAAAGCCAGCCAGGTCCAGCGTGACGTATTTGTACCCGATCTCCTTCAGCCGCTCGACAGCGCGATCACGATGATCGTCCTGCATCAGCAGCGCCATACCGTCCGCCTCCACCTCGATACGCGCGACATCGTCGTGGTGGCGCACGCGCAGCTGACGGATGCCGAGCGAACGCAAGAACGCCTCCGCCGCTTCGACGCGGCCGAGCGCTTCGACCGTGACGGGCGTGCCATAGGGGATGCGCGATGAGAGGCAGGCCATTGCGGGCTTGTCCCATGTCGGCAGGCCGCGCTCCTGCGAGAGGGCACGGATGTCATCTTTCGTCAGGCCGGCCTCCACCAGCGGGCTGCGCACACCGTGCTCCGCGGCGGCGACACGGCCGGGCCGGTGGTCGCCCAGGTCGTCGACGTTGCAGCCATCGACGACGACCGCGAAGCCGCGCTCCCGCGCCAGGGTCGCGAGGAGGCTGTAGAGCTCCGTTTTGCAGTGGTAGCAGCGCTGAGACGAGTTCTCGACGTAGCCCGGCCGGTCCATCTCGCTCGTGTCGATCGTGTCGTGGGCAACGCTGATGAGCCGCGCAAGTTCGCGCGCTTCCTCCAGCTCGGACGCCGGTACCGCGGGTGAGACGCCGGTCACCGCCAGCGCCCGCTCACCGAGCGCGTCGAACGCGGCGGCCGCCACGAACATGCTGTCCACGCCGCCGGAGAAGGCGACGACGACCGATTCCATCTCCCTTAGGATGGCATCGAGGCGTTCCAGCTTCACGTGCAGGGAATCAGCCATCATCCGAACCTAGCGGCATCCTAACACGTACGCCGGCGATCGCCCAACGACGCCATCCTAAAGGCCCCACTCGCCCCGCCGATACCGTATTTGGAAGGATCGTGGCATCTCTCGTATGAACAAGCCGCTCGGCCGCAGGCTTCAGCTCGTTTACGCCGGTTGGACCCTGGTCACCGTCGCCGCCATCGTAGCCATCCTGTTGCTGTTCCGCTTCGGCGCGATCCAGACGCAGGCGGAGCGGGACGCCGCCGTGGTTCTCGATCGGACTCTTCGGCCCACGCTGGGAAGCGAGGCGGCGAAGCTCCAGCCGATGGACCTCACCGGGTTCACGATGAAGGCTCAGTCACTCCTCACGACCCAGGTACGTACAATCCGCCTGTGGTCACCGGGCGGCCGACTGCTCGTTTCGACCGTCGCTGGCGACGCCGCTGCAGGCGATTCGGATGCGCTCGCTGACGCAGCGAAGGGCCATCTTGTATCGACCAAGCAGTCGACACCACAGGGTGACGTGCTGGTGACCTACGCACGACTGACATCGGGCGCTGTGCTCGAGCTGCGCCAGGACTACGGCCCGATCGGGGAATCGATCGCGGCCAGCCGCAGCGAGCTATTGATCTCCGTGCTGACCGGCGCCGCACTCCTCTTCCTTTTGCTTCAAGCAGCGCTCTTCGCCACCACGCACGATCTGAGACAGGAGCACGGCCGCTTGCTCAAGCTCTATCAGAGCGGTCAGGCGATCCGATCATCGCTCGACCTGTCCGAAGTGCTGGAGCAGCTCGCCAGGGACGCTGCACACTACACGCACGCTCACCTGGGCCTGGCGACGCTTGTGGAGGAAGAGAACGACGACCTCTTGCTCATGGCCAGCTATGATGCAGTCGGCGATACCGGGGCCCACCACCACCGAAAGGTGGAGGAGTGGTTCCTGCGTCGCTGTGCCGCAACAGGCGAAACCGTCACCGGTTACCTTGAGCAGTTCCCGTATCGCTCCTTGCTCGGCAACGAACCGGAGTTGCAACGCCCGCTCCACTTCCTTTGTGTGCCCATTATCGGGCGCGAGCGCACCATGGGTGTGCTGATGGAGGTGCGCGACAAGGAGTTGCGAGGCTTCAAGAAATCTGAGATCAATATGCTGGAGGAGATGGCCGGTCAAGCCGCCATGGCGGTAGAACAGACCTCCACCTTCGCGAAGATGCGTAGCTACGCCAACCAGCTTGAGCTGAGCTACGACAGCACGCTGAAGGTGCTCATGGCAGCCCTGGACGCGAAAGACTCCGGTACGCAGGGTCACTCCGAACGCGTATCTCGCCTCACCGTTTCTGTCGCACGAGAGATGGGCCTTTCCAAGGAAAAGCTGGTCGACGTCGAACGCGGCGCGCTCCTTCACGACATTGGCAAGATCGGCGTCTCAGACGACGTGCTACGCAAGCCGGAGGCCCTCACCGAGAAGGAGTGGGAGGAGATGCAGCAGCACCCGCTCCTGGCAGGCCTCATGATCTCCAAGGTAGAGTTCCTAGAAGGCGCGCTTTCGATCTTGGTCTACCATCACGAACGCTACGATGGCGCTGGCTACCCGTTCGGGCTGCAGGGCCAGGCGATCCCGCTCGAAGCGCGCATCTTCTCGGTAGTCGATTCGTTCGACGCGATGACTTCGGACCGGCCGTATCGCACGGCGATGCCGATTGCCGACGCGATCAAGGAGATTCAGCGGAACGCCAACATCCAGTTCGATCCCCAAGTCGTCGAAGCGTTTACGCGCGTGATGGCTCGCATGCAACCCATGGACGACAAAGCCGCGTAGCGGCAGCCGTTCGCTCCTTTTCCTCAACCGACTTAGGCTTCCGGCATCACGATTCCAGCCTAACGATTCGTTTGATGTTCCCGACGGGCGTAGCTATTATGCGGTTGCTCAACGAAGCGGGCGAGAAAGGGAGCAACCGCCATGGCCCCATCGACATCGTTTCCCGGGAATGCGGCGTTTTACCTGGCGCTTATCTCGTTTATTTCGCTGTTCGTGTTCCTGGCTGGTACGCGCGCCGTCATCATCCTGCGTGGACGGTGGGAGAACCGGCTCGGCTCGCCGATGGACATCGCAAAGCGAGTGGCCACGCTGCCCATCTATGTGCTGGGAACCGCGCGACTCAACCGCCCTTACTACTGGTACGCGGGCCTGCTGCACACGCTGATTTTCTGGGGCTTCATTGTCCTCCAGGTGCGGACGCTCAACTTCCTGCTGGACGGTTTCAATCAGGATGCCAGCCTGTCCAGCATCTTCGGCATCTTCTACGACGGCTTCCGGCCCGTGATGGACCTGTTCAATGTGCTCGTGATCTTCGGCGTTGCGCTGGCGGCGTTCCAACGCCTCGTCATCCGACCGAAGCGCCTCACCCTGAACTACGACGCCTGGACCATCCTTTTCCTGACCTGGTTCCTGATGGTGACGGACGTCCTAACGAACAGCTTTCACATCTACCTCGACCGCGGCGACCGAGACTATCTATCGTTCTTCGCGTTCGGCATGGCGAACCTCTGGGACACAATCGGGATGAGCACGGCGACCGCCGAGGCCCTCCACGCCAGCTGGTGGTACCTGCACTTGCTCGACTTCCTCACGTTCTTGGCCTACCTGCCGATCTCGAAGCACTCACACATCCTGACCGCGCCGTTCAATGTCTTCTTCCGCCGCCTTGAGCCGACGGGCGTGCTTCAACCGATCCACAACATCGAGGAGCGCGAGGTGTTCGGCGTGGGCCAGGTGGAGGGCTTCGCCTGGAAGCAATTGCTAGACGCCTACACCTGTACCGAGTGCGGCCGGTGCGAAGTGGTCTGTCCTGCGGCGAGCACTGGTAAGGAGCTGTCGCCCAAGGAGGTGATGGTTGACATCCGCCACGTGGCGGAGGACCACGTCAAGCTCGCCATGGGTACCAGCGGCGGCGTACTGCCCAGCCCGCTCATCGAGAGCGTCGGCTTCAATTCGATCTGGGATTGCGTCAATTGCGGCGCCTGTCAGGAGCAGTGCCCCGTCTTCATCGAACACGTGCCCGCGATCATGGACATGCGCCGCTTCCTGGTCATGGACGAGGCGAACATGCCGGAGACCGCAGCGTCCACGCTCATGCAGCTGGAGCAGCGCGGCCACCCGTGGCCGGGCGCCGCGTTCACGCGCTCATCCTGGATGGAGCAGATGGAAATCGAGATCCCGCGCTTCGACGGCAAGCAGGAGTACCTCTTCTGGGTCGGCTGCACGGGCGCGCTCGTCGAGCGCAACATGAAGGTCACGCAGTCGATCGCGCGGCTGCTGCACAAGGCGGGCGTCACCTTCGGATGCCTGGCCGAGGAGGAGACCTGCTCCGGCGATCCGGCGCGCCGTCTCGGCAACGAGTACCTGTATCAGATCCAGGCCGGCCAGAACATCGAAACGATGAACGCGAAGGGTGTGCAAAAGGTGATCGCCAGCTGCCCGCACTGCTTCAACACGATCAAGAATGAGTATCCGCAGTTCGAAGGGCGCTACGAGGTCTATCACCATACCGAGGTGCTGGCCCAGCTCCTCAAGGAAGGCCGCCTCACGGCTGACAAGGAGCTCACTGAGAAGATCACCTACCACGATTCCTGCTTCCTCGGCCGCCACAACAACATCTACGACGAGCCGCGCGATGTGCTCAACGCGATCCCGGGCACCCAGCTCGAGGAGATCGAAGGGAACTGCCGCGAGCGCGGCTTTTGCTGCGGCGCGGGCGGCGCGCACATGTGGGTCGAGGAGACCAAAGGCGAGCGGATCAACCACCGTCGCGCTTGCCAGGCGCAGGAGTGCGCCGAGAAGACCGGCTCGCGCATCGTCGCTGCAAACTGCCCGTTTTGCATCCAGATGTTCGAAGACGGCATACCATCGGTGGAAAGCGACGAATCGAAGCGCATGGTGACCTACGACGTCGCCGAGCTGCTCGAACAAGCAGTCTTCGGTAGTGGCAACGGAGCGAAAGCGACGGAGCCCGTCGAGGCGATAACCGGTGGCAGCGGTGAGAAGGACGGTTCGTGACGAGCGAGAACGAAACGCCTCAGAACGGCCAGCCGCCACGCGCTGTGCTCTACGCCCTGTACGCGATCCTGGTGTTGGTCTTCATCGCCGTCCTCGTCGTGGTCAGTGTGTACGGCACCTAGTGCACGAAAGATCCCTCCATGTGCCGTCTTGGCGCTACGTAGCAGCATGAGCCTTCAATCGACCGAACAACCCCGCCTCCCCTTCCCGCTGCAAGAGGGCGAGCGCGTCATCCAGCTCTGTCACCGCCACTGGTGGTTCCTCTGGCCGCGCACCATCCTGTGGACGCTGGTCGCGGTTGTGCCGGTGATTGTCCTCGCGTGGCTCTTCTCTTCGGTCGACTGGCTCGATGCGAATAACCCGGTGGTCTGGATCGTGGTGTTCCTCTGGCTCGGCTTCTGGGCGGTGCGCCTGCTCCTCAACTGGTACCAATATTCGCGCGATATCTGGGTGATCACCAACCAGCGTATCGTCGACTCCGTCCAGCCCACGCCGTTCCGCCAGCGCCTGGCGACGGCCGACCTGATCAACGTCCAGGACATGACCGTCGAGCGCGAGGGAATCATCGCCTCGCTCTTCAACTTCGGCGACGTGGTCTGCGCAACCGCCTCTGGCCGCGGCGATTTTCGCATCGCGGGCGTGCCCAGGCCACAGGAGGTCCAGCTTCTCGTGGACAAGGAGCGCGACCGGGAGCGCGGCGAGCTGGGATAACACGACAAGCTCGCTTCGGCGGCTTCGCCCTTTACAAGATTTCTGACCTTCGCTATACTGACCCCGCGACAACTTGCCACGACTGAGGGCTGTCCCCTCAGTCTCTCTTTTTAGAAGGGGCCAACTATGGCTGATCATCCTGTCCCAATGACCCAAGAAGGGCTGACTAAGATCGAGCTGGAGCTGGAGCACCTCAAGCACGTGCGCCGGCCTGAGGTGGCCGAGCGTATCCGGCAATCGAAGGAGCTGGCGAGCACGCAGAACAACGC
>JBAROU010000240.1:0-6466 GCA_049642385.1 Dehalococcoidia bacterium
CGTGGCGCCTCGCCTGTGGGGCGAATTCGGCGGGCATCCGAAATACGCTGTTAGTCGTGGCGGGGCGTAGGCTGGAGGCCCAGATGGGCTCGCAGGGCATCCTTCAGCTCTCGCGGCTCGGGAAAGCGCCCAGTCTCCCTCTGTGAAAATATCAGCGTTTCGTCAACCTGGACATCGAAAATGCCGCCGCGGCCTGGCACCAGCGTCACGCCGGCGATGTCGTCCTTGTGGGCTGACAGGAATTCCTGCGCCAGCCACACGGCGCGCGCGAGGAAGTTGCACACCGTGCAGTACGTAATCGAGACCATCGGTTTCTCTGCCATATCGTACGTCTCCCGTTTGGTTCGCTCTGCGGGCATTTTGGTAGACTGCGCCCGATGGCGCAACGTGCAGAGACCTCGGTCGAATGGCTTCCCACCGGCTGGGTCCCCGTGACGCAGGAGCCAGATCACCCCCTTGCCGCGCTGGAAGGCCAAGGGCTCGCTGGCGCTCACCTCACCGTTGCTTTGGGTCCCTCGAGCCGTTTCGGTGCGCGCTACTTTGCGCTGTATATCAGCTCCGGCTCCGTGATGAGCCGCGAGGCGGTACTCACCGGTCTTCAGCACAGCGGCCCACTCCCCACCTACAACTGGATCGAAGTCGCGGCGACGCGCGAGCAAGTCACGCTGGCCGATGGCAAGACGCTAACGATCGATGCAGGTCAGCAGGAGCGGCTCTTCTCGCTCCTGTACGACTTCCTTCCGTCTGGCGGGCACCTCATGGTCGAGTATGACAGCACCCAGCGCGCCCAGACGGCCCGAGCGCTCGCGCTCAATGTTCCCCCAATTGCGACGCCGCTAGGTGAGTTGCTATTTCGCATTGGCTTCGGCGCGCATTTCAAGGACTGGCAGATCGCAGAAGGTGGCAGCGAAGGCCCGCGCAAGCTCCAAGCCTACAAGTCGCCCTCTCAAGAGGACACGAAGCGCTGGCGTGACGGAGCCGCCCAGCAGATCGAGGCATTTCTCCGCGAAGCGAGAGGCTCGTTGGAGGTCGTGCAAGCCGCGCGAGAGCGCGCCCAGGCGCTTCTCGCTGAGCTGCGCCGCTGACTAGGTCGGCCACTCGCGCTCGTAGAAGCGCAGCAGTTCCCGTTCGGCTGCCTCGGGGTATGCGAGGCCGAAACGCTTGCAGGCTGCGCGCCCTACACGTGCCAGCAGCTCGACGATGTGCAGATGCGCACGATAGGCGGTCGCTAGCGAGCGCGAGGCGAGCGCAGCCAGGACCTCCTGAGCCAATTCGTCCACCTCGCGACGTTCTGCTTCGTTCAGGTGCTTGGCGCGGCTGAACTGGTTGCGTTGGAAGGCGAATGGATCCTGCTGGACGAGCATCAGAGGCACAATGACGCCCTCGATCAGTGTCAATTCGGAGTAGGCATGCGTGGTCCACTGGCCGCGTCGCAGCAAGCGGATAGGCCACGTGCCGCCCTGAAACGTCATGCGTATAGCTTCATTGACTCGAGGGGCCACCTGATCGTCACCGGGTACCCAGCCCGTCCTTAGGCTCGACTCGACGCCTGCTTTGTCGATGAGCATCAGTACCGCGGCGCGCAACTGTCGCCCGACCGTCGAGAGCTGGTCGACGAGGAGGTCGAGCTTCACCGGTCCCTCAAGCAGACAGATGACACCGGGCAGGAACGGCGGCTCAAAGTGGACGAGGACGGGTGCCGTCCGTTCGATGAAGGCCAGCTTGTCGAACGACTCGTACGCCTCGTCGGCGACGGCGATGTAGAAGTCGATGTCGGAGAACGCGTCGGCTGTCCCGTCGGCGCGGCTACCCTGGAGCCAGGCCGCCACGATGCGTTCGTCGTCACGCGCCGCCGCGATGAGACGCTGGAGCACAGCCTCATGCCGCGCGGCGATGGGCCCGGCGTCCACGATTGTGCCTACGCCTTCAGCGTGCCTTTGGTGCTCGGTGCCTTGCCTGCCGCGCGCGGTTCGAGGCGGCTCGCCGCGCCGAGGGCTCGGCCGAGCGCCTTGAACACCGCTTCGGCCTTGTGGTGGTCATTCACGCCGGCGAGGACGCGCGCGTGGAGCGTGAGCTTCCCTTCACTCGCCAGCGACCAGAGGAGGTGGTTGACGAGGTCCGCCGGCAGCTCGCCGATGCGCTCTCCCGTCCATGCCGCCTCGAGCACCGCGTAGCCCCGCCCGCTCAGGTCGAGTGCGACGGATGCCAGCGCCTCGTCCAGCGGTACCGTGGCGTCTGCCATCCGCACGATGCCTTCCCGCTTGCCGAGCGCCGCGTCCAGCGCCTGACCCAACGCTAGGCCCACGTCCTCGACCGTGTGATGCTCGTCTGTGGCGAGATCGCCCTTCGCCTGTAATGTTATGTCTATCAGCCCGTGCTTGGCTATCTGCGACACGAGGTGATCCAGCATGCCGATTCCCGTCTCGACCTTCGCCTCGCCCCGGCCGTCCAGGTCGAGTTCGAGCGTGATCTGGGTTTCCCTCGTCTGCCGGCTCACGCGAGCCTTGCGGTTAGCCACGTTTGCCTCCTTGCTCTTGTAGCGCCTCGATCACCCGATCTGTATCGCTCGGCAGCCCGACGCTGATACGCAGGCAGTCGGCCAAGCGCGTCGCGGCGAAGTAACGCACGAACACCCCGTGTTGGGCCATTCTATCGTAGGCGCTTCGCGCGTTTCCGGTTCTAACTCTCGTAAGCACGAAGTTCGCCGCTGAGGGGTAGACGTCTAAGAACTGCAGCTCGAGCAGCAGGCCGGCCATGCGCTCGCGCTCTTGGACGATCGCGTGCACGTTGGCCATCAGTGCGTCGCGGTCGTCGAGCGAGGCGAGCGCGGCCACCTCAGCTGCGATGTTCGGCGTGTAGGGCTGCTTGATCTGCATCATCACGTTAGCTAGCGGCGCGGGCAGAATGCCGTAGCCCGCGCGCAGGCCGGCCAACCCGGCCCACTTGCTGAACGTGCGCAGCACGATCAGGTTCTCCCGCTGCGGCACGAGCGAAACGAAGCTCTCGCCGCCGAATTCGACGTACGCCTCGTCGACGACGACGAGCAGGCCGGTCGCCAAAAGTGCGTCGAGTTCGTGGCGGCGGAGCGGGTTGCCCGTGGGGTTGTTCGGCGAGGTAACGAAGATGACCTTCGCGTCACCCGCGGCCGCGCTGATCTCGTCGATATCGAGCGTGAAGTCATCGTGACGCGGTACCTCGACGAAGCTGCCGCCGCAGACGCGCGTCAGGAAGCCATACATCCCGAACGTCGGCGGGCAGGCGATCGCACCGTCGCCTGGCGCGATGACGGCGCGCAGGACGAGGTCGATCAGCTCATCGCTACCACTGCCGGCGACGATGTGCTCCGGCCCTACGCCGACGTACTCTGCGAGCGAATCGCGCAGACGGCGCTGTTGAGGGTCTGGGTAGCGGTGATATTCGTCGAAGTTCGCGAGCGCCCCGACCGCCTTTGGTGATGGGCCATAGGGGTTCTCGTTCCCGTCCAGCTTGACGACACGCTCGGGCGGGATGCCGAGGCGCTCGGCGAGCAGGTCGATCGGCTCGATCGGCTCATAGCCCAGCATCCCCAGCATGTCGGGCCGGACGAGCTTGAGGATGTCGGTCGTTGCCTTGGAAACCATCATGAAATCTCGCTCAATTCGATATGAAAGTATACCCCGACGCGCTCCGTTAGCGTCGGTTCAGGCTGCGTGCTGCGTCTCCGAAGGGTCTACTGCTCTTCGGTGTCCAGCCGCAGCTCGATGCTGCGCGCATGGGCGGTGAAGCCTTCGGCGTGGGCAATGGCGGCAGTAGCAGGGCCCAGCGCCCGAAGCGTCGCCTCGCCGACGGCGACGATGCTAGTTGCCTTGAGGAACTCCTGCACCCCGAGCGGCGAGGCGAAGCGCGCAGTGCCTGACGTAGGCATCGCGTGGCTGGGGCCCGCCGTGTAGTCCCCCAACACCTCCGGCGAAGTCTCGCCGACGAAGACGCCGCCAGCGTTCCGCACCTTGGCCGCCCATGTCGCCGCGTCACGCACCAGCAAGCACACGTGCTCCGGAGCATACTCGTTCGCCAGCGCGAGCGCCTCGTCGAGCGAAACGACGACCACGGCGCCGCCGCGCGCGTCGAAGGCCGCGCGCGCGATCGCCTCGCGCTGGAGCAGCCGCAGTTGGCGCGTGACTTCGTCCCCAGTGCGCTCGGCGACGTCGCGCGACGTAGTGATCAGGATTGGCGTGGCCAGCTCGTCATGTTCCGCCTGCGCGAGCAAGTCGGCGGCGCAGAGCTTGGGATCAGCCGAGTCGTCGGCGATGACGATCGTCTCGCTCGGCCCGTAGAGCGCGTCGATGCCCACGTCACCGAAGACCGCGCGCTTAGCGAGCGTGACGAAGACGCTGCCGGGCCCACAAACCTTATCGACCTTCGGCACACTCTCAGTCCCGTACGCGAAAGCGGCAATGGCTTGGGCGCCGCTCATGCGGAAGATACCGTCCGCGCCGGCGATATCCGCTGCGACGAGCTTGAGTGGCGAGACGTTGCCCTGCCCGTCCGTGGGCGAGGCGAGCAAGACCTCCTCGACGCCTGCGGCCTTCGCGGGCAACACAGTCATCAGTACCGACGACGGGTAAACCACGGCCGTGCCGGGCGCGTTGATGCCGACGCGCGCGATCGGCGTCACCTGGACACCAATGCCGTCTTGCCGAAAGCTCTGCATCGCGTGGTGGCGCTGCTCTTCGTGGAAGGATTGGATCCGCCCGGCTGCGAAGCGCAGTTGTTCCACGAGCGCGGGATCGACAACCTCGTACGCGGCCCGAATCTCGTTCTGGCCGACCCGAAGTGTGGAGTACTCCGCCCCGTCGAACGCGCAGCAGTAACGGAGCACAGCGGCGTCGCCCTGCTCGCGCACATCGCGTAGGATGCGATGCACGGCATCTTCGAGCGAAGCGACGTCCCCCACGACTTCGCGTGTGCGCTTCCAGACGGCGTCCGGCAGAACCGTGTCTGCCAGTGCTTGCCGGTGCAGGAGTGTCTTACGTCCCTCGTCCGCGCCCTCGACGATCCTCACGAGAGGTACTCCCGGATGGCATCGAGTGCGCGCCTGCGCGAGTCCTGCTGAAATGCCTCGATGCGCTCTGGCGTCACTTCGCGGATTGACTGATCGATCAGGTCAGGGATGTTCTCGAGGAAGTGAGCGATATCGGCTTGGCTTTCGACGCCGAAGGGGCGCAAATGGCGGCTCACGAACAGCGAAAACCGCTCCCAATCGGGCGGGTCGCTGAGCCGCTCCGCCGTAACCTCGCGCCAGCGGAGCAACGTGGCACGTTCGAGGAAGCTCACGGCGACATCCGCGGCTGTCTCGACGATCTGGCGATGGATCTCGCTCGTTGCATCACGCTCCTGCATGTCGCGCTGGTCCAGCTCGTGCTGGAGCACGCGGTCGAGCAAGTTAGCGATCAGGTCGCCTTTCAGCGGCGAGCGCTCGCCGAAGCACGGCCGGTAAATGTCCGTGATCCACGTCTCATCCATCTCCAGGTGGGAGATATAGCCACACATGAAGGCGACCGTGCTCTCGTCGAGTTGACGTGCGTCGGCCAGCTCGGGGTGTGCGCTGAACAGCCCGTCCTTGCCGTGCTGTTCTTCGAAGCAAGTGAGATCGAAGAAGTGCGTGTCTCTCCGGTCCCACTTCGTCAGCGCGCGGATATCGGGACTGGTCGCGCCCAGGTAGTAGGCGCCGGGCTCGGCTGTTAGCGACGCATGTGCCAGTTTGGGCGCCAGCTCTCGAGCGAGCTTAAGGTGGCTTCCTCCGGGCGGCATCGGAGTCTTACTCGACGATCTTGTTGAGGGGGTACTCCACGATGCCATGAGCACCCGCCTCTTTGAGCTTCGGGACGATCACGCGTACGACGTCCTCGTCGACAATCGTCGTGACGTCGACCCAGGCTGGATCGGAGAGGGGGGCGACGGTTGGCTTGTTGAGCGCTGGCAGGATGGCGACTACCGCGTCGAGATCCGCACGCTGAACGTTCATCGAGAGCCAGGCCTTACCCTGCGCAGCGATAGCGCCGCCCAGCATCAGGGCAATGTCCTCGATCTTTTGACGCTTCCACGGGTCGGCCCACGCCTGCCGGCTGGCGATGAGGCGAGGCGTGCTCTCGATCACTGTCTCGACGATGCGCAGGCTGTTCGCCTTCAGTGATGTGCCCGTGACGGTCGCGTCAACGATTGCGTCCGCAAGCAAGGGAGGCTTCACCTCTGTAGCGCCGTAGGAGTACTCGACCAGCGCCTGAACACCGCGCTCTTCGAGGAATGCGCGCGTCACGTTGACCAGTTCCGTCGCGATGCGCTTGCCCTGGAGATCCGTCACATCCTGAATCGGCGAAGCGTCCGGTACAACCAGCACCCAGCGGGTGGAAAAGGCGGAGATCCTCGATCCGGCTGTGTCGAGCACTTCTATGACATCAGCGCCTGCTTCACGGATCAGGTCGAGGCC
>JBAROU010000243.1:0-2956 GCA_049642385.1 Dehalococcoidia bacterium
CGGCGAGGCGGGTCTGCGCCAACTGCATGACGAGCCGGTGGACCTCGTGCTCACCGACATTTACATGCCGGGCGAAGATGGATTCACCACGATGCGCCGGCTGCGCCGGGAATGGCCGAAGGTGAAGATCATCACCATGTCGGGTGGGAGTCGCGCCGGCCCGACCGACTTGAATGCCGGCGCCGCCGTCATGGGAGCGGCACGAACGCTGAGCAAGCCGTTTGAGACCGAGGAACTGCTCGAGGCGGTGCGCAGCGTCCTCGGAGAGGAAACGAAGCCAGGCGATCCGTAGGTGAAATCGCGGTAATCCAAGAACAACTCCCCTACATCCTATTCGCCACCGCTCCGGGGACCTTCCCCGTTATCATTGACCCATGAGCGCGCTGCGTCGTCTTTGCCTTGGGTGACGCCCTGAGGTCGTTGCTTCGCCTTTTCGGGGGCCGTGGCCGCCCAAGGGTCGAAGAGCCCCTGCGCGGCGAGCTCCTGAGCATTCCCCGCCTCGAGGAACGGGCGAGGGCCCTCGCCGCCAGCTTCACCCTGGCCCGGGATCCGCGCCGCAAACCCAGCCCGTTTTTCTCGCGTCTGGAAGACGATGCTCGCGTGCTGCGCGAGACCTATCGCGTCCTCGCCGACGATGTCCATCGTGGCGAGTTCGTCCCGCCGGCGGCGGAATGGCTCCTCGACAACTTCCATCTGATCGAAGTCGAGATCCGAGATACCCGGCACGACCTCCCGCGGCCGTACTACCTCGATCTGCCCAAGCTGGCCTCGCGCGAGATGGCCGGCATCGCTCGGGTCTATGCCATGGCCCTGGAGCTGATCCGCCATACCGACGGCCGGTTGGACCGGCACCAACTCATACGTTTCATGGCCGCCTACCAGACGGTGGCTCCCCTCACCATCGGCGAGCTCTGGGCCTGGCCCAGCATGCTCAAGCTCGCGCTCATCGAGAACCTGAGGCGGCTGGCGGACGAGACACTCCAAGGCCGGGACGCCCGTCACCGGGCAGACGCCTACCTGGCCCGCATCGGCACCGAGGAAGCGGCGCCCCTGGCCTCACTCCCGAAGGTCCTGGAGACGACGTACGTCGTGCGACTGCTCCAGCGGATGCGCGAGTATGGGCCACTGGTCTCTCCGGTGCGCGCCGCTGTCGAGGAACGCCTCGCCGCTCAGGGCATGACGGCGGAGGACGCGATCCGGGCGGAGCACCAACACCAGGCCGCCGGCCAGGTGTCCGTGGCCAACGCCATCACCAGCCTGCGACTCTGCTCCACCATGGACTGGACGCAGTATTTCGAAAACGTCAGTCTCATCGAACAGGTGCTGCAACGCGACCCGGCCGGCGTGTACGGCAGAATGGACTTTCTCAGCCGGGACCGCTACCGCCAAGCGGTGGAGGAGCTGGCGGAGCCCACCGGGGAGGCGCAGCTCCGCGTCGCGCTCCGTAGCGTCGAAAGCGCCCGCCAGGCCGCCGAGCTGAAGTCATCCGGCGATCGCGCCGCGCACGTCGGGTACCACCTGATCGGGAAGGGCCGGCCCGACCTCGAGACCGACGTTGCATACCATCCGCGGCTCGCGATCCGCGCCCGGCGGTTCATGTTCGCCCACGCCACCAGCGTGTACCTGGGCTCCATCGGACTCGTCACGGTCGCGGTGGTGGCGCTGGCCGTTGCCTACGTTCACGCCCTGGGTGGTGACACCAGGCTCCAGGGCTGGACTGCCGCGCTGCTGCTGCTCCCGGCCAGCGAGCTCGCGGTCGTTCTTGTCCAACGCCTGGCCGCCCATGTCGTGATGCCGCGACGTCTCCCGCGCCTCGACTTCCAGGCCGGCGTGCCGGAAGACGCCCGGACAATGGTCGTCATTCCCACGCTGCTCACGAGCGTGTCGGGCGTGGCCGAGTTGTTGGAGCACGTGGAGGTCCTCGCCCTGGGGAACGTCGACCCGCGCATTCACTTCGCGATTCTCGGCGATTTCGCCGACGCCCCGACGGCCGAGCAACCCGACGATGCGGAGATTCTGGACGCCGCCCGCGCCGGTGTGCTCGACTTGAACGCCCGCCTCGGCCAGGGTCGCAACGACCGATTCCACCTGTTCCATCGGGTACGTCAGTGGAACGCCGGCGAGGGATCGTGGATCGGTTGGGAGCGCAAGCGCGGCAAGCTCGAAGAGTTCAACCGCCTGCTGCGCGGCGCCACCGACACCAGCTACCGTCTCCACATTGGGGATGCGGAGATGCTGCCCAGCATCCGCTACTGCATCACGCTGGACAGCGACACCCGGCTGCCGCTGCATGCGGCCCGGAAACTCATCGGCATCATCGCCCATCCGCTGAATCGCCCCGTCTTCGATACCCGCCTGCGCCGTGTCACCGAGGGCTATGGGATTTTGCAGCCCCGGGTCAGCGTGACAATGGCGAGCGCGGCCGGATCGCTGTTCGCGCGTGTATACGCCGGACACACGGGCGTGGATCCCTATACCACGGCGGTCTCGGATACCTACCAGGACCTGTTCAACGAGGGGATCTTCACGGGCAAGGGCCTCTACGATGTGGACGCCTTCATCGCGGCCCTCGAAGGCCGGATCCCCGAAAACTCGCTCCTGTCCCACGATCTCTTCGAAGGCCTGCACGCCCGGGCCGCCCTGGTGACGGACGTGGAGGTGGTCGACGATTACCCCGCGAGTGTTCTCGCCCACGCCCGGCGCCAGCATCGGTGGGCGCGCGGCGACTGGCAGATCCTCTTCTGGTTGTTTCCCGTCGTCCCAACCCGAAAAGGACTGGAACGCAATCGCCTCCCCGTCATCTCCCGCTGGAAGATCTTCGACAATCTCAGGCGCACGCTGGTCCCCCCGGCGACGCTCGCGTTGCTCGCGTTGGCCTGGCTGGTGCTCCCCGGAAGCCCGGTGGTCTGGACCGCCGGCGTGGTCGCGGCGCTCGCGTTTCCACTGTATCCGCTGG
>JBAROU010000252.1:0-3354 GCA_049642385.1 Dehalococcoidia bacterium
CAGTGCACCAGGAAATCGCCCACGCTTTGTTGGCAACCACCCGAACCGCATTCGTTCTCTACATCGAACGTCTCCGCGGGGCCGAGGCCCTGCGCGTCGATCCGCTCGGAAGCCTTGGGTAGCAGCGGCGGATGCTTGTTCAGGCCGCTGTCGAAGTTCGTCGGTTCGACGTCAGGCTGGCGCCGCCATCGAATCGAGCCGCCGTGGACATGGTGAACGTGGAACACTTCCGACCCGCCGTGGATGACGCGCTGTTTGACCGGGTCGCCGAGATACGTGCGCATGATCGGCGTGGCCGGATCGCCGAAGACATACGAGCTATAGGATGCAGACTCGTCGAACAGGCCGAAGTTCTTTTGCTCCAGCTGCAGGCGGTTGTAAAACGGTTCACTCCGATAGTTCAGCGCACGCGCCGCAGGCCGGTAGGCGCTGGTGAGTGGATCGACCTGTGGAACAAACTCGCCTGCCTTGTCCAGCAGGCGGTAGTTTTCATTGCCGACCTCGTGGTAGTAGAGGGCGAATTCACGGAAGTCGCTCCCCTTCGGATCCTCGATGATCGCTGCCCAGCCACGGGCAGGCTCATCGCCCGTTAGTGGATCGATATATCTCGAGCCCTGCGGTTCGACGATCACGGCGCCGAAGAGCCCGTGGCTCGTCTGCTCTCGATCGTTGCCGTGGCTGTGGAAGTAGTGCGTGCCCTCCGGCTCGTTGTCAGCGACCATCCACTCGTAGGCCACCGATCGCGAAGGCCGCGCCATCGCGTCGGGATTTGTCGCGATAGCCGGTTCGTTGTCGTTCGTCCCGGCTACGACCAGGCCTGAGCCGTGTAGGTGAAAGCTGGCAGCCTCGCCATCGAGTTCGTTACGGAGACGGACGCGAAGACACTCGCCCTGGTTGACGCGGAGGGTAAGTGGCTGGATGGCATCGCCCTGCAGCCCGAGTGACACGGCGGGTTCGCCCTGATCGGCGCGAGCCTTGGCGTTCTGCGCCTCTTCCTCGCGCACGCGCGACAGATCGTCATCCAGGACAAACATGCGTCCTTCGGGTTCGTGATCGAGGTATCGGTTCAGCGTGATGTCGACGTTTATCGCGACGATGTTGTAGCTACGGACCGTCGCGCCGCTCGCGCACTGCCCGCCCGAATGCACGGTCTCCTGGCCGCCTTCGGGCGCCAGCACCAGGCCCTCAGATGCTTCGTGGGCAGAAGGATCCTCGTGGGCAGCCAGTCCGCCCGCCGCGTGGTCGTGGACCGGGGGTTCCAAGGCCGCTGCCTGGGCTACAGGCCCGGCGACCTGTAAAGGCGAGGCCAGCGCGAGCGCGACCGCGACGACGAAGGCGGCCATCGTCACGCCCAGCAGCCCGAAGGCTAAGCAAGGCGCGACACGGCCGCCCAAGGTTTCCGTGCGCCGCAGGGGCGCTTGTCGTCGACTAGATCCCGATCGGTCGGTTGATGACGTCACTCAACCTTAATCGTTCCTTCCATATCGGGGTGGATCAAACAGAGGTAGGTATACGTGCCTGCCTTGGAGAAGGTCAGCTTGTACTGAACAGGACCTTCGAAGGCCTCGATGAATCCGGTGGAAGCGAAGCCTTCGCCGTCCCAGGTGCCGCCATCGACAAGCTGGGGCGGCGCGTCCGGTGCGGGAGGCGGTGCATCTGGGTTAGCCTCCGGTGGGCCGGCAATGATGGCGGGCGTGGCGGCCTTCTCATTCAAGCTGACAGTGCCATCAGCGGCTTTAACGAGGAGCGGTCGCGCGTCCTCTGGCGCATTGAAGCTAATCGTGTGAGCGCCCATGACTGTCCAGGTAACCGAGCCGTTCACCGGGATATCAATCTCGTCCGGCGCGAATTCGTTGATCGTCGCTTCCTGGACTGCCTCCGAGAACGATCCGGCAGCGGCCTCATCTGCGGTCAGGGTGGCGAGCCTATCGACCTCCGGCTGGAGGCCAGTGACCATTTCGTCGAGCTGCGCTTGGCCAGCCGCCACCACATCGTCAGCGCTGGGCACGGGCGTGTTTTCGTCAACAACCGTAATCGTGCCGCTCATGCCTTCACGGTGGAGCAAGCAGTAGTAGGAGTACGTGCCGGGAGCGATGTTGTCGGCCAGATCGACGGTGAAGACCTGCTCGTCCTCAAGCCAGCCGCTGTTGAAGAACGTCTGCGTGCCGTCGAAGGCGGTCTGCTCCTGCTCCGCGCAAGCGCTGCCGTCCGTTGGCGGCGCGCCAGCCGCGAGGAAGCACGGTTGTCCTGCCGCCTGCGGGACCGGCGCCGTTGGGTCGTCCGGAAGCAGCGGCGGGTTCTTTGCGTCTGCCGCGCCGTACCGGTCGGCGTAGGCTTCAGGTGGCCCCTCCTGGCAAGCCGGGTCGGCGAGGCCACCGTTCGGGCATGCTTCGGCGACGAGGTCGAAAATATCGTCAACCTGCGTGCCCAGCGTCACCGTGTGCGGCTCACCAGTGAAGTGGCTGGTGAACTCAACCGTATCGCCTGGGTGCGCCTGGACTTCGTTTGGGAAGTACGCGATGAAGGACGCGACGAAGTCCGCTACCGCGTCGACATCGACCGGCAGCGTTTCACTGGCGGCCGCGCTTGGCGTGCCGGTCGCTCCGGGCTCATTCTTCTTGTCGCTCTTGCAGCCTATGCTGATGATCGCCGCGAACGCCACGATCATCACGAGACTGCCTACCTGTTTCAACATCCTTTCGATCCTCCTTGCGACCTTAGCGGGACGGCGCGGGGAACGTCCTCCGCTGCCTCGTCTCGCTGAGGGCTGCGATTACGTTACAGCGGGCCGCAGTGAGGGTCAATAGACGCTGGGGTTTGCGTCAGGGGCACGGTAGGGCAGGCGGGTGCGATGTTTGACCCGGGTGTCCGATGGTGGCCGGGCTAAGAAAGAGCGAGCCGGTCCACTCGGCTCGCTCTTTGCTCCGTGCGCGTGTATCAACCGAGGAGGAACGTTGCGCCGGGGATACGCTGCACGATCGGCAGGCGCTCGATCAGGTTGTCCAGACCGAAGATCCGCCCCGCGCCGAGCGCACCCAGCAGGCCCAGCCCGAGCATGTAGACCAGGTAGTACTCCATGAACGGGTTGTGCTCCGGCGGGAACTGCGCGATGTAGAACATGAACATCATCACCGCGCCCCAGAAGGCGGACCAGCGGAACAGCACCCCGAAGATTAGCCCGATACCGATCAATATCTCGCCCCAGGTAACCATCGGGTTGATCACGTCCAGCGCAGTTTGGTTGGCGCCTAGATCTTGGAGCCAACCGCTCAGCGGGCCTTTCGTGGCGTTAACAAGGAAGCCGCCGGCGTCAAAACCTCGAATGAGCTTGTCGAAGCCGGCCCAGACGAAGAT
>JBAROU010000249.1:0-6655 GCA_049642385.1 Dehalococcoidia bacterium
CTCGATGCAGCCAGCGAACCGATCGTGCTCGGCGCGACCGATGCAGCGAAAGCAGCGGTCGTCGCCGCCCTTGCGCGCGGAGCGGACGGGCCGGTGCTGGTGGTCACAGCGAAGCCGCCCCAGGCGCTCGAGCTGACGGAGGAGCTAGGTGCGTGGCTCGGCGCTGCCCTACCCGTCCTGCCCTTCCCAGAGCGCGATGCCATCCCCTACGAGCGACTGACGCCTGACCCCGAGGCGCTGCGCGATCGCCTGCACGGGCTCCAAACGGTACGCGCGGGCAAGCCCTGCGTTGTCGTCGCGGCGGGAGTGGCGCTGGCGCAACGCACGCTGGCCGCGAACTCGCTCGGTGAGGCGGTAGACCTGCGCGCGGGCGCCGAAACGACGCCCGAGGCTCTCGTAGCGGCGCTGCTACGCCAAGGCTATCGGACCACACCGCTCGTCGAGCTACCGGGCGACCTTGCGCGGCGCGGCGGCATCATCGACGTCTTCCCTGCGACAGACGAAGCGCCCGTGCGCATCGAGTTCTGGGGCGACACGGTCGAAAGCCTGCGACGCTTCGATGCGGGCAGCCAGCGGTCGCTCGGCGCGATCGACACCGTGAGCCTCGGGCCTGCGCGCGAGATGCTCGACCTGCCCGCAGGCATTGGTGCGCTGGCGCAACGGCTCGACCTGAACGCGTGCACAGAGGAAGTGCGTGAGCGCTTCGAGGAGGAGCTTGCCCGGCTGGAGGCGGGCGACGCGCTTTCGGAAGAGTCGTTCTACGTGCCGTTTCTGGCCGCGGGCGTGTTGCTAGAGCATCTGCCCCGAACCGGCTTGCTGATCCTGGACGAGCCAGCTGACCTCGCACAGGCGCTGCATGAACATGACGCGCAGGCGGAGGAGGTACGCGCGGACCTGGAAACTCGTGGCGAGCTGCCGGCCGGCCTGCCCCTGCCGCACGCATCCGCAGACGAGCTGCGCGCGCTGCTCGCTGAGCGTCCGCGCGCATTGCACCTATCGCGCTGGGCGCTGGACGAGCGCGACGACGGTGCTGCAGCGAACGGTTCCGCTCTGCGGCTGCCGTTCGCGCCGGCTGACGCCTACGGCGGCCGTCTTCGCAACCTCGCGCTAGAGGCGGCCGAGTCGTCCGCGCGTGGGCGAGCGCTGGTCATCGTCTCGCAGCAGGCGGAGCGCGTGAACGAAGTGTTGGCGGAAGAGGGCGTCATGGCCGCGTTGACGCCGGAGCCTGACGCGCCGCAAGCGGGTGTGATCGCGCTGGTCCACGGCTCGCTGCCGCGCGGCTGGCGGCTGACAACATCGCAGCCACCGCTCACGCTGCTCACGGACGCCGAGGTGTTCGGGTTCGTGAAGCAGCGGCGCCGGTTGCCGCGCCGCGCGGGCGGCGGACGCGAGGCGTTCCTCGCCGAGCTGACGCCGGGCGACCACGTCGTCCACATCGAGCACGGCATCGCGCGCTTCTCGGGCCTGATACAGCGCACGGCCGATGGCGCCGTGCGCGAGTACCTGGAGCTGCGCTACGCCAGCGGCGACAAGCTGTACGTGCCGGTCGAGCAGGTCGACCGGGTGAGCCGGTACATCGGCCCGGGCGACCAGACGCCCAAGCTGACGCGGCTGGGCAGCCAGGAGTGGTCACGCGCAAAGCAGCGCGTGCGACACGCGGTAGCCGAGCTGGCCAGGGATCTCCTCGAGCTGTACGCATCGCGGCAGCTGCTGGAGGGGCGCGCGTTCCCGCCCGATGGCGCGTGGCAGCAAGAGCTCGAGGCGTCGTTCCCGTATGTCGAAACGCCCGACCAGCTGCTGGCGGTGCGCGCGATGAAGGACGATATGGAGCGCCGCCAGCCCATGGATCGCCTGGTCTGTGGCGACGTCGGTTACGGCAAGACGGAGGTGGCGGTGCGTGCCGCGTTCAAAGCGGTGATGGACGGCGCCCAGGTCGCCATGCTGGTGCCGACGACGGTGCTGGCGCAGCAGCACTTCACCACCTTCCGAGAGCGCCTCTCCGGCTTCCCGGCGCGGATCGAGATGCTCTCGCGCTTCCGGTCGCCGCGTGAACAGCGCGCGATCGTCGAGGCGCTCGCCACTGGCGGGGTGGACATCGTGATCGGCACCCACCGGCTGCTGCAGAAGGACGTGCGGTTCAAAGACCTCGGCCTCGTTATCATCGACGAAGAGCAGCGCTTTGGTGTGGCGCACAAAGAACGGCTGAAGCAGATGCGCCAGGAGGTCGACGTCCTCACGCTTTCGGCGACGCCGATCCCGCGCACGCTGCACATGTCGCTGAGTGGCATCCGTGACATGTCGACCATGGAGACGCCGCCGGAGGAACGTCTGCCGATCAAGACCTACGTATCGGAGTTCGACGATCACCTCGTGCGTGAGGCGATCCTGCGCGAGCTGGAGCGCGGCGGGCAGGTGTACTTCGTCCACAACCGCGTGCACGATATCGAGCTTGTCGCGAGCAAGCTACGCGACCTCGTGCCCGAGGCGGAGATCGGCATCGGCCACGGTCAGCAGCCAGAGGAGACCCTGGAGCAGGTGATGCTCGACTTCGTCGACGGCCGGATCGACGTGCTCGTCTGCACGACGATCATCGAGTCCGGGCTGGACATCCCAAACGTCAACACGATCATCATGGACAAGGCCGACAAGCTGGGCCTGGCGCAGCTCTATCAGCTGCGCGGGCGCGTTGGACGGGGCGCGGCGCGCGCGTACGCCTATCTCCTGTTCGACAAGTATCGCTCATTGTCGGAGACTGCGCAGAAGCGCCTCCAGGCGATCTTCGAGGCGACCGAGCTGGGCGCCGGCTTCCAGATCGCGCTGCGTGACCTCGAGATCCGTGGCGCTGGTAACCTGTTGGGCGCTGAGCAGAGCGGACACATCGGGCTCGTCGGCTTCGAGCTGTACGTGCGCCTGCTCGCGGACGCCGTCGAACGCCTCAAGGCGCTGCGGGAAGGTCGCCCGGCACGGCCCGCGACAAGCGAGCAGGTGGCGCTGATGATCGACCTGCCACTCACAGCGCACCTGCCCGCGCCCTACGTGGGCGACCTCAACTTGCGCCTGGCGCTGTACCAGCGCATGGCTGCGATCGACACAGTCGAGGAGGCGGATGCGCTTGCGCAGGAGCTGCGCGATCGCTTCGGGCCGCCGCCTTCCGCTGCGGAGAACCTGCTCTACATCGTGCGTGTGCGGGCGCTCGCGCGCCAGGCCGGCGTGCGAGCGATCCAACAGGAAGATACGACGCTGGTGATACAGACGGCCGGCGGGATAGCGCCCCGCGACCGGCTCCGTGACGTCGAGATCGCAGGGCTGCAGGCCGGGCCGACGCAGGCGCGCCTGGACCTGCGCGCGCTGGACGACGCCTGGCCGGAGGCGCTGCTCGAAGTGTTGACCGTTCTTGCCGCTGGCCAGCCTGAATCAACAAAAGCTTCCGCGGTTAGCTAACCGAAGCGGTAACTTGACGCCCTACGACTGCGTGACGGCCATTTGTTTGACCACGGCAGCCTCCCGACCTATGATGCCCAAGACCTCGGTGGCGGGGGCAAGAATGCCTCCTTTCGCCGTGCATGGAGATGGCACAGACTACACTCGATCCAACCCGGCAGCGGGAAACCGGCCTTGCTACACCCATCGATCTTGGCATGGTCGCACGCACCACGTACATCCCGCTGCTCGCGATCGTCTTTGGCCTTGGGCTCGCGCTGTTCCTCGCCGTTGAGCCTACGAAGCCGTGGATCCTCCTCGTGATCGTTGGGCTAATAGGCCTGGGAACTGACGGAATTCTGCGCGCGCACCCGCGGGCGCAGATGCGCAGCGTTGCCGATACGGCGCCATTTCTGTTCGTCCCTGTGTTGCTCGCGCTGGCGAGCGGGCTGTTCCTCGAAGAAGTCGTGCTTAGCTACTGGACGGTGCCCGCCGTGATCGGCGCGTCGGTGTTGCTCGGTGGTGCGGTGTACGGCGAGTACGTTTCGTTGCTGAGTCACGGGCCGTCGTACGGGTACGGTCGGTTCATTCTCAACCTGCTCACCTACCTAGCGGCGTTTGCGTTCTTTACTGTGATCTACAGCTACGACGTCGAGTTACTACCGTCCGCGTTTGCGATCGGCTTGTTCAGCGCGCTGCTTGCGGTCGAGGTGTTTCGTGAGGCGGAAGCGGACGCGTATCGAGCGCTCGTCTTTTCGGCAGTGATCGGCCTCGTCGTCGCGGAGGCGCGCTGGGCGCTCTACTTCATCCCGCTCGAGGGTTTCCTGTCGGCAGTACTGCTGCTGCTTGTGTTCTATCAGGCGACCGGGCTGATCCAGCACTATCTCACCGGCCACCTCAACCGCACAATCGCCGCCGAGTTCTCGCTCGTCACCGCCGTGGGCCTCGCGATCGTGATTGTCGGCCGTGTGTTCTCGCTGGGCTAACCATTTCCTCATCGCGGTTGTCCCCGTTGTCGGGCCTCTGATACGATGAGGCGAGTTCGGGGCGTGGCCCAGTATGGTAGGGCACCTGACTGGGGGTCAGGAGGTCGCTGGTTCGAGTCCAGTCGCCCCGACCATTTCTCCCCAACTGCGTCGCGATAGCGGCAAAACCTCGTGATAACGTCATACTTTCGAACAGCTAACGGTAACCTTGTATCGCCCGTGGGCGAGGAGGAGATGCGGAACGCCCTGGAATCCCGCGAGGGGCTGCTCTGGGTCGACATCCAGACTACCCAGAGGGAAGACGCCGCCGTACTCACCGACTTGTTCGGCTTCCATCACCTCGCGGTCGATGACTGCTTCAACCGCCACGTCGACCCGGCCAAGATTGACGACTACGACTCGTACATCTTCCTGATCTCTCAGGCGATCAGCCCTGAGTCGACTTCCCGCGGGCTGCTTACGACGGAGCTGGACTTGTTTCTCGGCCCCAACTATGTCGTGAGCTTCCATCAGGAGGCCTTGCCGTTCATTGATGAGCTGCGGCGCCGCAGTGAGGAAAACGGCCCGCAGTTCGCTCGCGGCGCAGACTTCCTCGCCCATGCGTTGCTCGACGCCCAGGTCGACGACTTTCAGCCCGCGGTGGAGCGCCTAGACGACACGCTCTTGAGGCTAGAAGAGCTGGTGCTGGCTCGACCGGAACCTCATCTTCTTCAGGAGATCCTCGCCCTCAAACGCGACGTGCAGCGCCTGCGTCGCATGATCATCCCCCAGCGCGACATCGTGAATCGCATCGCGCGCGGCGAGTTCCCGAACGTCGTGCGTCCGGAGAGCCAGATATACTTTCGCGACATCTACGACCATACCGTTCGCGTGGAACAGCGTGTGGAATCGGTACGCGATCTCGCCGACGGCGCGCTGAACACCTACCTCGGCGCGGTCAACAACCGCATGAACGAGGTGATGAAGACACTCTCGATCGTCGCCGGCGTGTTCCTCCCCTTGACGCTCATCGCCAGCATCTATGGCATGAATTTCGACAACATGCCAGAGCTAGGCTGGCAGTGGGGCTACTTCGGCATCCTTGGCGCCATGGCTGTCATCGCGCTTTGCCTAGTCGTCTTCTTCCGTCTGCGTCGTTGGTTCTGAAGCGAAGCGATGAGCCGTTGGCCAGCCCGAGGCGAGCCGCTGTCCCCCTCGCAAGCAAGATAGGCGTCAGGTTCTCTTTGCGCGAGACTTGTTACTAGCCAGGCGCGTTCGGCCTTCGTTCCGCCTCCGTCTGCCGGAACTGGAAGTACGCGCAGTCCCTGCCCGGATACGTATCATGCACCTCAGTCCGCTTGAGCAGGCACGCGACGCCATCGAAGTAGACGCAGTTGCCACAGGCGTGAAGATATTGCCGGCACCAGGGACATCGATCCTCCGGTAGCACCTCGATGAACGGCGACGCCCGACCGCAGTTGTGGCAGAACCACCCACGTTGGGCGTGGACAGCGCCCGAGACGCGCTCCGGCCGGATGTAGAGCACGGGCGCGTTCGCCTGGAGCATGCGGTCGGCGACGCTGCCCAGCACTGCACGGCCCAGCGCGCTCCGCGTGTGCGAGGCCATCACCACGAGATCGATGCGCTCGCCTGCGATGACATCGATCAGCGCCTGCGCCGGCGAGCCGCGCAGCAGCTTCGTTTCGACAGGGCGCTTCGTGGCTACCTGATCATGGGCTTTCGTCAGGTACGCGTGCGCCGCCTTTTCGAGCTCACGCATCACCCGCGCGATGTCGACGTCCGGAACGCCGAATGTGATCGCCTGTGTCTGCCACTGGAGCACCTCCGCCAGTATCAGGTCGCCGCTACACGCTTCGGCCAGCTCGACTGCTGGCTGGAGCGCCGACTCCGACAGCGGTGAGCCGTCGAGCGGGACGAGGATACGTTTAAACTCAGCCTTACGCACTCCGTCTTCCAGCATTCGCGGCCTGACGATCAGCGTTGGCACCGGCGCTTCGCGGACGAGCCGGTTGGCCACGCTGCCATGGACCCACCGGCTCAAGCCCGAACGGCCATGCGTGGAGAGCACAAGCAAGCGCGGCTCACGCTGCGCGATGAGATGCAGGATCTCCTCGGCTGGCTGCCCCACACGCACTTCGGCCTCCGTCGAGATGCCCTGTGCCTCCAACTCGCGGGCTTTGGCAGCCAGGTACTTCTCGTGAGCCTCCTCGCCGCGCTTGAACAGGTCGGTGGCGTGATCGGGCATGCTC
>JBAROU010000256.1:0-1806 GCA_049642385.1 Dehalococcoidia bacterium
GTGATGTGAAGCGTCGCGGTCATTTCGACGAAGTCCTGGTCGTAAAGAAAGCCCGTCGCGCCCGCGCCGGCCTCGAGCAGACCGCCGCCGTTGGCAAGCGCGCGCTTGCGGAAGACGTCCAGATGTCGTCCTTCGTCCATGATCTGCGTCGCGAGGAACAACGCCGTCTCGTAGTGGTCCGGGCTGATGTGGCGGATCCAGCGGCCGGGCACATCGCCGGCGATGAACTCGACCTGGGTGAGGAACGTGCAGAGTTCGCACATCGCCAGCTCAACGTCCTCTGGCAGTTCAGGGAGCTGCTCCCAGGGGATGTCGGTGGCCGAGGACCACTGGCGTTGCTGCGCTTCCTCGTAAAGCATCGACACCGCTTCAGACCACGATTGGCCCTTGTCTTCCCAGCGAATCCCGACGCGCTGGGCGTTCGCCCGGCGGGCGGCGCCACGAGGTCGCATGGTGTAGTTCTGCGTCCGCTCTGGGATATCGCCGTATGAGCCGATCTGGATCGACTCGACGGTGAGGCCGTGTTTACCAACCTCGGCGCGCACGCCGTGCTCGCTCTCCGGTTTGAGCCACGAGAGGTCGAGATCAACCTCCGGCTCCTTGCGTAGCTCCTCGAGGACTTTGGGATCGACAGCCATCGCTAGGCTCCTTTCTCGGTTCTGCTGTTAGAAAGCTCCGTGTTGAGCAACGCCCCCTCCGCGAGTCGCACCAACGATCGCTCGAGCGCGCGTTCGTCGGTGGTGCGGTCGTAGAGCCAGGGACGTAGGACGAAGGTGTGCATGCCGAGCAACGCGTGAATTGCGACGGAGGGCTCGACAGGTGCGAAGGTGTTATCGGCGAAGCCGGGCTCGAGCCAGCCGTGCAGGCAGCGCGAGAGCCTTCCGACGCCTCGGCGGACGGCGTCTCGAACGGCGCCACCCGTGCTAATCAAGAGAAACAGGTCCGAGCGCTCTGAAGCGAACTGCACGGTCTCGTGGACGATGGCGCGCAGCCGCTCACGCGGGTCCTGGGTGCTCTCGCAGCGCCGGTCGATGCCGTCTGTGAGGATGTCCAGGCCTTCGGAGACGAGCTCCCGGTAGATCTCATCTTTGGACGGGAAGTAGCGGTAGAAGGTGCCAAAGCCGAGGCTGGCCTCCGACGTGATGTCGTTGATCGTGGTGCGCGCGAAGCCTTTCTGGCTAAGCATGCGCTCGGCCGCAGCGAGAAGGTCGGTGCGGATCTGGGCGCTTCGCTCGCGCCGGCTGACTTGAGTTGCGCTTACTACAGCGATGTCAGGTTCCTCGTAAGGATGATGATATCATCATCACGAGAGTTGTCAAGACCTACCAGACAAGGCATGAGGCGTTCGATGGTCAACAGGAATGGGGGTATGGGTCGATGTTAAGGTCGGGAAGCCCCGTACGGGTGACCCAACAACTGCATATAGGGCTCCGATAAGGGCAAACTCAGCGAAAGCTGGGGGCGCAAAGCCACGGGTCTACGTTCGCCTAAGGCGAATATGACAGCCGGGTTGCCGAGCTTCTCTGGCGTATGGGCTCACCGCCTGGCTGAGAGGCTGAGGTGGTGAGCTTTTCGCTGCGCTGCCCTCGTTCGAATCGCCCGGGTCCGCCCGGCTCGCCAGCCGGAGTTTGTAGGGAAGGAACGACGAGGATGCGAATAGCGAACGAACTCTTCCTACGCGCGTATGCTGGCTGGCAACGAATCAACGCTACTCCCCTCCAAGAGCGAGGCCAAACGCTGGCGGAATACGGCCTGATCGTGAGCGTGGTTGCGGTGGGTGTTGTGGTACCTACGCTCCTCATCTTC
>JBAROU010000002.1:0-40044 GCA_049642385.1 Dehalococcoidia bacterium
GTCGTAGCTTAGGCGACGGTATTGTGAGAGATTCTTGCCTCTGAGATAGGTGTCGACCGACACCTCTGCGCGGCCCTGTCAGGTGAGCGGCGGGATGAAATCGAGCGCGACGGTGCCGCCGCGGTCGCGGGCGAGCTCCAAGGCCTCTGGTGTCAGCGTCAGCTCCACCCTACGCCTCCCCTCGCCCCATCATACGATACGCGCGGCAACTGTGAGCGCCCCGATAGGGGTTGATTCGTTGAGCCATTATTCGGCGCAGGTATCGCCGAACTGGTTCACCGCGAACAGAACGTCGCTCGTCGCAATCGAGCCGTCCGGCGGGCCGAGGTCCCAGGGATCGGCGCCGGGCGCGGGCGGCGAGCGGTCGAACGCGGCGTGGTAGCCGGCCGCCGTTGGCGGTGTGAGCGCCTCGGCGAGGGCCTCCAGCTTCGTGGGCGGCGGTACGCGGGTCGTGCCAACACGCAACACGATGTTGAGGAGGTCGCCGACGCTCACCACGCGATCGCGCGGGGGCGTGTCGAAGAAGTCCCAGAAGACATTGGGGTCGCGCTGACCGCCGAAGCGCCGGTTGGAACCGAGCTCGCGCTCGTTCAGGCAGCCATCACCATCCGCGTCCGGGTTGAGAGGCGTGGACGTCGGCGTGGCCGTAGGCGAAGAGGTCGGTGTGGGCGTGGGCGTCGAAGTCGGCTTGCCCGTCGGCGTTTGGGTAGGCGTGGGGGTTCGCGTGGCGGTGGGCGTGAACGTGGGTGTCGCGGTGGGACATCCCGGGCATGGATCGATGCGCACCTGCGCCGACGTGATGGAGACGGGGATTTTCTGCAGGTTCATGACGTTGGTATTGAGCAGGAAGGTCTGGGTCATGTCTTGCAGGTCGAGGTCGGCGACGCCGGTCGTGGGCCCGGGCTGGATGGTGATGGTGGCGATGAGTCCGGTGCCCTGTGGCCCGAACGGAGGCGGCGGGAGCAGCGTAGAGCAGCTGGTATCGGCGTGCCAGAGGTCGCTGTTGGGTATTGGCCCGATCACGTCCGGCGTACAGACCGCGGTCCGTCCCGTCGACGAGAGCCAGGCGGACTGAGGCGCGATGTCCGTCACGGCGATGAGATCGTTGTCGTAGGCCACGTCGACCTCGAATGCCGAGACGCCAGTGGGCTCGTGCACGTTGCGTGCCCAGACGTAGACGGTGAACGGCGAACCGTTCGCCAGCGTGACAAATTCCGTGGTGGGGATCAGCGCGGCTCCCGAAGCGCTGAAGAGGATCTCCGTGTGGTCAGCGTAGGCGGGCTGAGTCTTCCAACGCACGGTCAGCGAGACCGCAATCGCGCACGCGATCACGGCAACTCCGAGCATGGCGCGCGGCCAGATCCGGATACGACGTTCGTTCGTCATAGGCTACTGGGCGGGGAAGCGAGGGCCTGCGGCGGGGCGGGGAAGCCAGGCCTTCTCTATTGTAACGTGTCAAGTACCGCGAAAGTAACGAACCGGCTAGGCGCAGGAGTGGCCAAACTGGCCAACGAGGTAGAAGATATCTGTGGCGGTGATAGAGCCGTTGGGGGCTTGCAGGTCCCATGGGTCGCCGCCGGTGGGTGGGCCGCCGCGGTCGAACGCCGTGTGGTAACCGGTGGCGGGCGGCATGGAATGGGGGTCGATGGCAGGCGAGCCGCTGGCGCCAAAGCGATCAATGATACGAACCAGATCTGCGACAGAGACGACGCCGTCGCGCACGTTAGCGTTGCTCGGCGTATCGAAGAAGTCCCACGGGTTGTTCGGGTCGCGCATGCCACCCTTCGCCGGGTCGCTGGAGACTTCGAGCGCGTTGTCACAGCCGTCGCCGTCGGAATCGCTGCCGCTGAGCGGCAGCGGCGTGTTCGTGGAGGTCGGCACCGGTGTGTTCGTAGCTGTCGCCTGAAGGAGAGGGGTCGGCGTCCTGGTAGGCGTAGGGGTGCGCGTCGGCGTTGCCGTGGGCGTGCGCGTGTTGGTGGGCGTGGCGGGAGGAGAGCCACCTGAGTAGCCGTCCTGGTAGCCGCCGAAGTCGTTCGTCCAGTACCAGTGGTACTGGCTGTTGGCATTGTAGGCGCGCCCGATGCCGATCGCGCTGTAGTTGCTGCCTAGCATGTTGGCGTTGTGACCGGGGCTGTTGAGCCACTGGTTGAAGGTCGCCTGAGCACCCGAGTTGCCAGCGGCGATGTTTTCGCCGAGCCAGGTGTTGTAGGTGTAGCCACAGTCCACGATTCGCTGCACCCACGTGCGGCCGATAGGCGTATCGTCGTGGGCGAAGTAGTTGGCGTTGGCCATGTGGTCGGACTTCCACTGAGCGGCCTTGTTGAGCGTATCGGAGAGCTGGAGCGCCCCGAGGCCGTTGTTGGCGCGGTGCTGGTTGATGAGGACGAGCAGCTGCTGCTCTTCGCTGTCGATCGCGCTGTTGGTGGTGCAGTTCGGGCCGGCCATGGTGGGCGTCGTGCCCGACCAGAGTGCCAGCGTCGCAACCAGGAGCATGAGGGAGAGCAGGCCCAGGAGGGTGAGGCCAGCTTGATGCTTCGGTCGCGCGCGCAAAAATTGCATAGGGGTTCTCACCGAAATAATCGGCAAGCTCCCCCGATTCTGGAATCAGCGAGCCTAGAAGGCCGTGCGGAGCTCCTGCGTTTGGCCGGTCCCGGCGGCGCGATAGGCGGACTCTATTATATCGATTACGTGGCGGGCGTGTTCGGCGGTGGCGATGCTGGGGGTGCCGTCGCGCACCCAATCGACGAGCTGCATGACGTCCTCGTAGACGTGCTGCTCCTCGATGTCGCGGTGGGGGCCGGTGACGTGGGGCAGCAGCCACTGGACGCTACCGCCCGGCTGCTCGGCGATCTCACGGCCTTCGTAATCGAACGGTTCGCCGTTCAGGCGCATGCCAAGGATGACGCCCTTCGTGCCGAAGAAGTTGGGCTGGAAGCCGCGGTTGATGCTGCCAGCGGGCACACCGTAGACGAACGCGAAGAGCGCATTACCGAAATCGAGCGTCATGAGGGTGCTGTCGTCCGCCTCGCAGGGGACGAGCTGGCCGCGGAACTCGCGCTCGCGGATGCGGACGCCGGAGAGCGCGGTCACGCGCCGGGCGGGGCCGAGGACGCCGGTGAGCGCGTGCAGGGCATAGACCGCCATGTCAAAGAGCGGCCCGCCGCCGGGCTTGCGGAAGTACCAGGACGGGTCGACGTTGGCGAGCACATCGTCACCCTGCCGGACGGACTCGTCCTCGTGGTAGGTGCCGAATGCGGCGCCGCAGGCGGCCCAGCAGAGCGTGCCGAGTTCGCCGGCTGCGACGAGCTGCTTGATGCGCTGGTTGTGCGGTCGGAGCATCTCGCCGGGCGACGCAACGATGCGGAGATCTTTCGACCGGGCGAAATCGATCAGCTCGCTCGCTTCGTCCGCCGTCGTGGTCATTGTCTTGTTGAAGTGGACGTGCTTGGCCGCTTCGATAGCGAGCTTGCCCTGCTCGTAGTGCAGGCCGATGGGCGACGCGATGGTGACCGCGTCGACCTCGCCGTTTGCGAGCAGGTCTTCGTACTCCGTGAACGCGTGAGGAACGCCGAAGCGCTCGGCGGCGGCCTGGGCGCGGCCGGGCACGGGGTCGCAGACGGCGGTGACGCGCACGCGATCGCTAAGGTCGTCCTGCGTCAGATGGGGCAAGAGGCCGCGCAGGGCGATGCTGCCCGCACCGACGACACCCAGCCGCACGAGATCAGCCATCGGCTACTCCAGCGCCTGCGCGACCGGCTCCCAGCGATCCGATTGGCCGGCGCGCATGATCGCGTCGGTGGCAGATTGACAGCGGTAGCCGTCTTCGAACGTGGCATCGAGATCGCTGGACTTGCCGCGGAGGATGCTATCGACGAAGGCGCACATCATGCGCGTGGTGCCATGGGGCTTGCCGTCGTAGGCTTCGGGCGTGAGCTGCACCGGCTGCCACGAGCCGCCGGGCTCACGCTGCGAGAGCGATTCGACTTCGCCGCGAGTGAAGGTCGCCATGAGGGCGCCCCTGTCACCGGTGACGATAACGTAGCCCATATGACCGCGCTCGCGCTCGCCCTTGTGGATCATGCCGTAGTTTGCTGCGGGCGCCGTGGCGCGGCTGACGATGACGCTGCCCGCCAGAGGCTTGGCTTCGTCCCCGAGGCCACCCTGCGTGCGCACAAGGAACGAGGCTAGGTCGAGCGTCTCGGCAGTGTGTTTGGTGCCATCGGGGTACTCGATTGTGCGGGGGACGGTGTAGGTGACGGCGGCGACCTGGTTGATGAAGCCGCTGGCCGGTGCGCAGACGAAGTTGATCGTGTCGATGAAGTGCGTGCCCATCTCGCCGAGGTGGCCGGCGCCATGGCGAGCGGCGAACTCGCGCCAACTCGGGCCGGCTGTGCCGACGAGCTGCTTCGAGAGCACTTCGCCCTGGATCTCGACGAAGTAGGGCGCGCCGATGTCGCCCGCGGCGACGCATCGGCGCATCTCTTCGAGGCAGTAAGTGTAGCGAAACGTGAAGGCGATCTGGTTGACGAGCCCGCGCTTGCGCGCCTCGCGGGTCATCTCCGCCGCCTGCGTCTCGTTGAGCGCCATGGGCTTTTCGCAGAAGACGTGCTTGCCTGCGCGCAGGGCGGCCATTGTATACGGGTGATGGCTGTCGTTGCTCGACACCACCGTGACGGCGTCTATGTCGGGGCGGGCGAGGAGCGCGTCGAGGTCGTCGGTCGCCTCGGGAACAGCGAGACGGTTCGCCATGTCCTGCGCGCGGGCCAGGTTGCGGCTGTAGATGGCGACGGCCTGGCCTTGCGGGTGCGCGTTGATTCCGGGGACGTGCGCTTGCTCCGTGAAGAGCGCGGCACCGAGGACGGCGATGCGGACATCCTTACCCATAAGGGGTTCCCTCCTCCAGCACGTGCATGCTAGCGAAGGCTGAGGGCGGGGCTCAAGGTGGAGAAGCGAAAGGGCGAGCTTGTCGAACGAGCCGATCGCGTCCACCACCTTGACCTGTTCGGGGCGACGAAGGGCCAGGGGCGGGCGCGCTCCGTGGCGAGCGCGAGGTCGAGGAGGAAGGGCATCTTCGTGGCGGCGAGCGTAGGCCGCGGCAGCCGGGCTGCGTGAGGAATCAGCCTCTGGGTTCGCGTAGTAAGGCGCTCACCTGATGGAAATACTGGAGGATCTCTTTGTTGGACTGCAGCGCGCCGGTCTCTCGATAGGGTATGGAACGCTCCTCGCAGAACGCTCTGACGATGGGCTGAGCCTTCTTCAATCTATTCCTGGGCATGCTGGGGAATAGATGGTGTTCGATCTGATAGTTAAGTCCGCCGTACCAGAAGTCCGTCAGGGGGTGGGCCTCAACATCTCGACTGGTCAAGACCTGGCGGCGCACGAAGTCGAGTTGGCTATCGCTGTCCAGAGTCGGCATTCCTTTGTGGTTGGGGGCGAACACGGAGCCCATGTACAGGCCGAAGAGGGCCTGATGGACCACGATAAACAGGAGCGCCTGCCCGACGCTGAGCGCGTAGAAGACCAGTCCAAGATACAGGGCTACGTGAAGCACCATGAGCGACGCCTCGACGACGCGATGTCTCGCTTCGGCCCGCAGGAGATATTGCACGCTGGCGGCGCGCACGCCAATCCCTTCCAAAAGTAGGATCGGGAAAAAGTAGAAACTCTGGTATCCAACGAGAAATCGCAGTATTCCTCGCTTGCTCTGAGCCTGCTCTTCGGAAAATGCGAATATCGGCAGGGCCGTGTGGGGGTCGAGGTCGAGGTCGTTCGGATTGGTGTGATGCTGGTTGTGCGTATCGATCCACCAACTCCGGCTGAGGCCGAGCAACAGGTTGGGCATCAAGCCAAACAAGTCGTTCCTGGGAGCCCCGTCAAAGATCTGTCTATGCCCGGCGTCGTGTCCTAAGAATCCTATCTGGGTGAACGCGAACGCTAAGAATGCCGCGTTGAGGAGCTGCAGCCAAAAGTTCCCCACGACGAGCAGAAATGCGAGGCTCGCGGCGAGTAAGGTTAGCCTGATGATTACATTGAAGACGTAGTATGCGAGCTGCTTGTCCAACAGCCCTTCTTGCATGATCAAGCGCTTCAGGTCGGCGTAGTCATGTTGCTGCAGCTCCGCTTGGGGGGATGCAGGCTGTAACGGTTCGATGGTCTGAGGATCGCGCGTGCGCCCCGTGCGGTCCTTCCCAAGCGCGACTGTTCCCGAGGCACTGCTGGGCATCTTCTGGGTGACCGTGAGAGGCCTCCTATCTCAGCTGTGCGGCCGGCGTACCGTCTCTCGGCCAAGCCAGCATTGAATTGTGCGGCTTATGCGATCTGGCTTGTAGTGTACTGTTCGAACGGGGTAGACGAAAGCGCCTGGCCATGTCGTCAGAATATGGGGCACATTACGTGGGGATGGTGACTCCTACTCCGCGGACTCGCGCCGCAGGTTGAGATCTAGCAGGCGTGCAAGCAGCCCCGGATCGCTGACGTCCTCGGGCGAGCCACAGGCCGCCAGCACCGTCCCTACATCGGCGCGTTGGGGGCGGTGAGGGGCCAGGGGTGGGCGGGCTTCCCTCGCCCACGCCCGTGTGGGCCGCGGGTGGCGGGCGGGTTTCAATCCCGCCCCTACGGGAGGCGCGTTGGCCCACGGCCCTAGGAAGGCGCGTTTGGCGCGACGAGGGGCCAGGGGTGGGCGCGCTCCATGGCGAGGGCGAGGTCGAGGAGGAGGGCGTCTTCGTGGCGGCGGGCGTACGCCTGCAGACCGATGGGCAAGCCGCTTTCGGTGAGTCCGGCCGGGATTGAAATCGCGGGGTAGCCGGAGATGCTGCCGGGAATCGTGAGCGCGCCCGCGTTGTAGGGGCTGACCTCCACCTCGCCGACATGGCGCGGCATCGGGCCCTCCGCGGCGAAGGGCTCCATGGGGCTCACGGCGCAGAAGAGCAGGTCGACCTGATCGAAGAGATTGGCCATCGCTTCGTTCATCTCGACGCGGAAGCGCTCGACGGCGGCAGCGTGCTTGGCGCGGAAGTTGGGCGCGAACTCCATCGCGAAGCGGATCTCGGCGGTGAGGTCGTCCTTACAGTCGGGCCAGTACTTATAGAGGTCGTTGAGCAGCGAAGGTAGGCCAGTCATCGCCCACGCCTCGCCGTTCTGGGGCAGACGGACGTCGATGTCGACGCGCTGGAGGCCGGCAGCGGCGATGAGCGCATCCGCCGCGTCGCGCACGATACGTTCGACCTCTGGGTGGATGACGCTGTTGCCCATGTTGGGCGCGATAGCGACGCGCATGCCCCTGAGGGCGCGCGTGCCGAGGTTTACTTCCCAGCCATCGATGCGCGCGAGGCTGAACGGGTCGCGCGGGTCGTAGCCGGAGGTAACGTCGTACCAGCGGGCGGCGTCGCGCACGCTGCGGGCGACGGTGCCTTTGAGGCTGGTGAGCTGGCCGTTCGCGGCGTGCGGGCCGCGCGGGATGCGGCCGAAGGTGCCCTTCATGCCAACCAGGCCGGTAAAAGACGCGGGCAGCCGGATGGAGCCACCGCCGTCGGTGCCAGTGGCAGCGGGCACGAGGCCGCCGGCGACGGCAGCCGCGGAGCCGCCGGACGAGCCGCCGGGCGTGCGCTCCCGGTTCCACGGGTTGCGCGTGACGCCGTGCAGCTTCGTTGCGGTGTAGGCGACCAGCCCGAACTCGGGCGTCGCTGACTTGCCAACGAACACCGCGCCCGCGTCCCGCAGCCGCGCGACGTGCGTGCAGTCGCGTTCGGCGATGCGGTCCTTGAACACGAGCGAGCCCTGCGACGTCGGCATGCCGCCGACGTCTTCGAGATCTTTGACGAGCATCGGGACGCCGGCGAACGGGCCGGGGTCGTCGCCCGCGGCGATGCGCTTGTCGATCTGCTCGGCCATGCGGCGCGCGCCGGTGGCATCGAGGTGGGTAACGGTGTTCAGGTGCGACGCGTCGATCGCGGCGAGCGAGGCCTCGAGGGCGTCGGTCGCGCGCACGTCGCCCTTGCGTATCGCGTCGGCGAGGGAGCTGGCGTCATCGAGCCAGGGTTTCATGCTGTCGCCTGGCGTTCGTTCACAGAAGCGCCGCTCAGGAGGCGATCGCGGAGCTGGTCATCCATGGCGAGATCGATCGCCGTCCAGGCCATGGCGAGCGCGCCGTCGATCACGGCCTTGTCGGCGGAGGCTGTGGCGCAGTGTTCGGTGAACTCCGGCTGGTGGTTCGCGGCGGGCCAGGAGTTGATACCGATCATCGGGTGAATGCTCGGGATGACCAGCGAAATGTTGCCCATGTCGGTGGAGCCGGCAAAGCGCTCGCCGCGGGTGCCGAGGTTGGGGAACTTGCGGCCGAGCGCCTCAGCGTTGCGCTTGTAGACGCCCGCGATCTCGGCGTCGTGCTCCATCTGGGCGTAGGGCTTTTCGACTTCAACCATCCTCATCGTCGCGCCGGTGGCGAGGGCGCCCGCCTCCAAACAGCGGTTGACCTTGGCGCGGATATCATCGAGCTCGCCCAGCGTGCGCGCGCGCACGTAGTACTTCGCGCTGGTGTGCGCAGGCACGATGTTGGGCGCTTCGCCGCCCTTGGTCACGATGCCGTGGATGCGGTCGGTGGAGCGCATGTGCTGTCGCAGGAGGCCGATCCCAACCTGGGCGACGGTGATCGCATCGGCGGCGTTGATGCCCTGTTCGGGGTAGGACGACGCGTGCGCCTCCTTGCCGGTGTAGTGCACGTCGAAGTGGGAAACGGCGATGATCGGCGGCTCGACGACGTCCGCGGGCGCCGGGTGCACCATCATCGCCGCGTGAACGCCGGAGAACGCGCCGCGGTCGAGGAGCATGATCTTGCCACCCCCACCCTCCTCCGCCGGGGTGCCGATCACGCTGACCGTGAGGCCGACCTCGTCGGCGACGCGGGCGGCGGCGATACCGGCGCCGATGCCGGCGGTGGCGATGATGTTGTGGCCGCAGGCGTGGCCGATGCCAGGGAGACAGTCGTACTCGGCGCAGATGGCGACGTGGAGCGGGCCGATGCCAGCCCGCGCAACGAACGCAGTGGGCAGATCGCAGGCGCCGCGCTCGACGGCGAAGCCGGCGTCGGCGAGTGCGTCGGCGAGCCACGCGGAGGCCTTCTCTTCGTGGAAGCCGAGCTCGGGGTTGGCGTGGATGCGGTGGCTGAGATCGATGAGCTGGTCGCGCAGTTCGTCGACGCGATCTTGTGCGGCGGTTTTGGGATCCATACGGCCTCTACTGACGCTTCGCCTGACGTGGCTGCTAGCTATTGTAGCGCCATTTGGCAGATAGGCAATTGCTACAACGGGAGCTTCGCGGCCGTACGGGCGTTCGCGCCACGCCGAACGGTGGACGGCGCCAGCTTCGTTGCGAGGCAGCGATCCCTCAGCCATAATGACACGCACGCTTATGTCATTGCGAACAGACCTTCGACGAACGTGGTACGACGCTCTGCGCGCGGCGCCGGTCATCCTCGTACTGGCGCTGCTGCCTTCGACGCTCTATCTGGACCACTGGGTAGAATACCTGACCGCCACGTTCCTCGGCTTCGACATCGATGCGGGTAGCGAGACGGAGGAGCTTACGCACACCTCGCACTGCCACCTAGGGCCAGGCTCGTGCTCCGACCAGCCGCTCACGCCAAACGGTCGCGTGATCGCGCTGATCGTGGAGATGAGCGAGCCCGACCTGCCGACGGTGCTGCTGGAAACCAAGGCCAGCGCGCCGGCTGAAGCGTTCGTGATCGTTCCCACCGAGCCTCCGCGGACCTGGCGTTCGTTCCGCACAGCAAATCAAGCTACGTTCTAAGAGGAGGTTCACGTGCTTCAACGTGTACTGATCATCATTGGCGCCCTTACACTCCTGGTCGGCGTCGGGGTCGCCTGCACGACCGACACGGGAGACCTGGAAGAACGCATCGCTGCGCTGGAGGCGCAGGAGGCGCCGGGTGCATCGGCTGACATCGCGGCGCTGCAAGACCAGGTACAGCGCAATTCGATGGTCGCGGCACTCAACGTCGTGAGCGCCGCCAGCCTCCATGCCATCGACGAGTCAGCCGCGGCCGGCGAGTTGCCGGAGGCCGGTTCGGGTGGCGTGGAGGCGGCGCTCATCGCCGTGGCGACGACCGCCTGGCCGGACGACCTCAAAGAGATGGCGACGGATCTACAGGAGAAGCTCAGCGCGCTGCTTGAAGCGATGGCCACGGACGATGCGGCGACGATCGCCCAGCCTGCGGCCGATGCGCACGAGGCGTCTCATGAGTTTAGCCATGCAGCATCCGACTATTTGGGTGAGACGGCCGGGCTAACACTGCCCACCGAAGCGCCGGAAGCGGGCACGCCAATGCCCGGCGGATAGCAGCATGGAGCCAGGGAGGCGCAGGTTCCTTACTTGCGCCTCCCTGCGCCCTTCGATAAGGAACAAGTGATGACTAGACTACTGAGGCCCATAATCATGTTCGCGCTGGCCGCCGCCGGCTTGCTGATCACCGTCGGTTCGGTCTCTGGCCACGCCGACTACGACCGGTCGACGCCGGGGCGAAACGAGATCGTCGCCCAGCCACCAACGCGTGTCGACGTGTACTTCCTGCAGGACGTGCGCAAGCTCGAAGGCTCGAACTTCGTGCGGGTGTCCAACGACGGCGGCGATCAGGTGAGCACGGGCGACGGCATCGTCGACGACAACGACCGCCGGCACATCTCCGCAGAGATCCCGACCCAATTGCCCGCTGGCCGCTACGTCGTGCAGTGGATGAGCTTGTCGGACGAAGACGGCGACAGCGATACGGGTACGTTCTGCTTCTATGTGGACACCACGCCGACAAACGAACAGCTCGCCGAATGCGCGCAGTTCGACGTTGAGCAGGGCGCGCCGACTACCACGCCGGGCACGGGTGGACCCGCGCCAACCGAGCCGCCTGCGGAGCCACCGACAGCGACTCCACCGCCCGCGGCAACCGCAACGTCCGAACCGCAGGTGACGCCAACTGCTGTCGCGCCGAAGGATGACGGCGGCGGCTCAAATGCGGGCCTGATCGTTGGTGTGATCATTGGCGGTGTGGTGGTGGTGGGCGCAATCGCCGGGGGAGTGTACTGGCTGAGGCGTAGAAGCACGTAGCGCCGTGCGATCCGTCGCATCAATTTCGTTGCGCGTTGGCCTGGTCGCTATCGCGCTTGCGCTGGCGATTGGGATGGCGCGTCCGCATGAGGCGAGCGCGCACGCCGTCCTGGAACGCTCAAGCCCCGTTGAGAACGACCAACTCGAGCAAGCGCCGGAGTTAGTCGAGACGTGGTTCAGCGAGCCGGTGGAGCGTTCGCTCACGTCCATCGAAGTCCTCGACATTCAGGGCAACCCGATCCAGACTGGCAAGACGATCTTCTCGGACGACCCGGCGTACGCCGCAGTCGCCGTGCCACCGGGCCTGGCACCGGCCATCTACACCGTCACATACCAGAACGTCTCGCAGGTGGACGGGCATAGCTGGAGCGGCTTCTTCACGTTCATCGTCCTTGAACAGGACGGCTCGGTACCTGCGGGCACAGCGTTCACACCCGAGGGCTTGACAGGCGGCGGACAGGGGTACCTCCCGGGCGTCGGTGACAGCTACTTTCGCTGGATGGCGTTGCTGGCCGCGACGATCCTGGGTGGAGCGATCGCGTTTCATCTGATCATTGCCCGGCCGGCAGCGGGCTTTCTTGAGGAAGATGCCGCTCGACAGGTGGAAGAAGGATCGATGCGGACGGTGGCGGCGCTTGCGCTGGTGGCATGGCTTGTGCTCGCGACGTCGGAGGTTGCTCACATCGGGTTGTTGGCGGACCGGCTGGGAGGGCCGGGTCGGCTCGACGACATTCTGTTCCATACGCGCACGGGCGGGCTCTGGCTGGCGCGACAAGGCCTGGCGCTGGCAGTTGTGCTCGCCTTCGTACCAGCGCTGCTGCGCGACCGCTGGGGAACCGGACGGCGGGGCACGGCCGCCTCGCTGCTCGCGCTGCTTTGCACCACAGGGCTGCTGATCACCTACTCGCTGGGGAGCCATGCTGAAGCCGGCGGCGGCTCCTTTTGGGCGGTAACTTCCGACTTCGTTCACCTGGTCGCAACTGCGGGCTGGCTTGGCAGCTTGCTCCTCTTAGCCATCGCGTTCAGGTGGACGCGCGGCCGCCTGGAGGAGCCGGATCGCCTGCTGTACCGAGCCAACATGCTCGACCGCTTCTCGTGGGTAGCAGCGATCACGGTGGTGCTGCTGATCGGCACCGGTATTTTCAACGGCTTCGTGCAGTTGCCCAGGCTGCCCGCGCTCTGGGAAACAACGTACGGTCGCGTGCTGATCGCGAAGCTGGTGCTGACCCTACCGCTGCTCGGCGTCGCCGGGCTGAACGCGGTGTTCCTCAAGCCGGCGTTGGTGGACGCCATCGACGCCGTGCACGGGCGCAGCGGAGCGCAGCGCGTCGCGGGACAGCACAAGCCGAGCGTCCCGGCGCGGATCCAGCGACTCGAACGCGTGCTTCCGCGCACCACGATCGCTGAGTTCCTGCTGGGCGTGGCAGTGCTGGCGAGCGTGAGCATCCTGACGCAGAGCACGACGGCCGACGGCCAGCTTCGGGCAGAAGCGAACGAGCCGTCGGGAGTGTTCACAGCAGCAGCGCCGGCCGATGACCTGAACCTCGCTCTCACGATCAAGCCATTCGGCCTGGGACTGAGCACGTTCAGCGTGAAGATCACACCACAGGCGGGAGCGACGCTCGAGAACGTCGCCAGCGTCAATCTGAACGTCGTGTTTGACGATCCGAACGCGCCGCCCAGCGCCGGAACGACGGGCACCGACCTTGAGCTGGAAAAGACGGACAACCCAGCGCTCTGGTCGAAGGAGGCCGCGCTTCTCACGCAGGCCGGCGACTGGCGGATCAAAGCGTTGGTACGGCGGTCAGGCGCGAACGTCTTCGACGCGGAGACCGACCCGATTCAGGTGAGCGGCGTCGCCGCCTACCTGGCACGGCAGAACGTGCCGGAGGGCAAGTTCGACCTGCCGTTCACGGTTGTCGACTGGAACATCGTTACGGGCGGTGCGATGTTGACGTTGGGGCTGGGCGTGGTGCTGATCTGGCGTCAGCGTCCGCCTTCGTGGCGACGGTCGGTGAGCACCCCGCTGGCGTTCTCGGGTGTCTTCTCGATGATGGCAGGGGTCGTCCTGCTGTTCGGCGTACACACGCATCAGACGGGTGTGATGCGGAACCTGCCACCTCGAATCGCCGAGAACCAGGAATCGCCGTTTATCGGGCAGACCATTTTCATGAACAACTGTGTTGTCTGCCACGGAGAGACCGGGCGCGGCGACGGCCCGCAAGCGGCCCGGCTGCGAGTGCCGCCGGCGGACATGACGCTCCACGTGCCGCAGCACAACGACGGAACGCTCTTCCTCTGGATAAGCGAAGGTCTGCCGCTGGATGGCGACAAGGTCATGCCTGCGTGGAAAACGATCCTGACGGAGGATGAACGCTGGCACGTGGTCAATTTCCTGCGGGAAGCGTTCGGGTCCGGGCGCTACGAGCCGCTGGAGCCGCAAGCCACGCCGGCTCCGACATCGACACCCTAGCCCCGGGCCGCTACCATAGGCGCCGAACGACGGGAGGACAACAGGTGAGATTGCAAGACAAGATCGCACTGATTACGGGCGCCGGTTCGGGCATCGGTCGCGCGATTGCGCTGGAGTTCGCGCGCGAGGGCGCGAAGGTGCTCGTCGCGGAGCTGGACGAGTCTTCCGGTGAGGCCGTCGCGAGCGAGATCACGTCGGCGGGAGGCGAGGCGCGTTTCCAGCGCTGCGACGTGACGAGCGAGGACGAGGTGGCGGCGATCGTGCGAGAGGCCGTCGACGTGTTCGGGCGGCTGGACATCATGGTGAACAACGCCGGCGTAGGGAACGCAAGCTGGGACGCGACGCTGGCGGTGAACCTATCGGGCGTGTACTACGGCTGCAAGCACGCAGCCGAAGCGATGGCGGCGGCGGGCGGTGGCGCGATCATCAACCTCGCGTCGGTGCTTGGCCTCGTGGGTATCGGCTTCGCTGACCCGTACGTGGCGGCCAAGCACGGTGTGGTGGGGCTAACCCGCAACTTCGGCGTGACCTACGGCGGGCGCGGCGTGCGGGTGAACTGCATCAACCCCGGGTTCATCGAGACACCGATGACGAAGATCATGACGGATGCTCCGGCATTCCGGCAGCAGATCGAGCAGCAAACGCCGATGGGGCGCTTCGGGAAGCCGGAGGAGATCGCGAAAGCGGCGCTGTTCCTGGCGTCGGACGATTCGTCGTTCATGACGGGCGCAACGCTCGTCGTCGACGGGGGCTGGACGGCGCACTAGGCTTCTTCAGTCGCGGCTGTGGAAGTCGCGGCGACGACGAACGAGCAGTGCCTGTATCTGCAGGCTATCGACGCCGAAGCGGTGCAGTGAGTGACGAACGAACTCCAATCCCGCCTCGAATTCCGCATGTACCACCTCTGAAGCGCCCGCTTCGATCAGGGCGTCATGGTCATCCTGCCCCCGTCCGCGCACGATCACGTCGAGCTGGGGATGCAGCTGCTTGGCGTGCTGAAGGATGAGATGGGCGCTCGCGGGGTCGGGTACCGTGACGGCAAGGAGCCGCGCGCGCTCGAGCGCGCAGGCGTTGAGCACGGTAGGATTCGCAGCGTCGCCATAGATGTACGGGATGCCTTGCTCGCGCAACCGATCGATACGATAGGGGTTCAGCTCGATGACGATGCAACGGAACTGGCGCCGGACGATCTCGCGTACGAGCTCACTGCCCACGCGACCGTAGCCGCAGACGACGACGTGCCGGTTGAACGCCGATGGGTCGCTGCCGATCTCGACGACCACGGACTCTGCGAAGATCGGGCCGACGAGTGGGCGGGCGGCCGCCCAGGAGAGCAGCCTGGGCCCGACGGCGACGAGCAAGGGGCTCACGACGATACTCAAGAGCACCGCCATCAGGATCGATGAGTAGATGTCCCGAGAGATGATCCCTTCGTCTACGCCGAGCTCTGCGATGACGAACGAGAACTCGCCTCCCTGAGCGAGCGTGAGACCGACAAGCGCCGCGGTCCGAGGCGACGCTCCGGCGGGAACAGCCGCGCTTGCCGTCAACACCAGCTTCCCGACCACGAGCGCGCTGGCAATGGCAAACACACGACCAGGATCATCGACGAGGACGGCCGGATCGATCAGGAGCCCCATCGAAACAAAGAAGATGGTCGCAAAGACATCGCGCAGCGGAAGCACCTCAGCGAGCGTCTGGTAGCTGTACTCCGATTCGGAGACGACCAGTCCCGCCAAGAACGCGCCGAACGCAATGCCCAACCCCAACGAGTAGCTGAACGCGGCCATGCCCAGCGCGAGCGAGAGCACGGTAAGCAGGAACAGCTCTCGAAGCCCCGCGGAGGCGACATGAAAGAGGAGCCAGGGCACGACTCGCGTTGCCAGAACGTAGGCAACGCCCAGCAGAAGCAGCGCCTTCCCGGCTGCGAGGGCGAACTCGCCCGCGAGCGTAGCGCCCCTATCGCCAGTGACGGCGGGGATGAGGATGATCAGCGGCCCGACCGCCAGGTCCTGGACAAGCAGGATGCCCACGGCTATCCGGCCGGGTACCGTGTCGAGCTCGCCGCGGGCGTCGAGCAGCTTGAGAGCGACCATGGTGCTGCTGAGGGCCATCGCCGCGCCGAGCAGGAGCGCGCCATCGACATCGAGCCCGATCGCAGTGCAGACACCCAGTCCAAGCGCGATGGTCAGGGCGATCTGGGCGACGCCGCCCACGAGCGCGACGCGCCGCACGTTCGCCAGCTTGGCAGCGGAGAACTGCACGCCGAGCGCAAACAGGAGCAGCGCCACGCCCAGCTCGGCGATATCGCGCACTTCCGCTACGTCGATGTTGAGGGCGGGGATGTAGTTGCCGACGATGAGGCCGGCCACGAGATAGCCGAGGATCACGGGCAAGCGCAGGAGGCTGGCCACAACGCCGCCGCAAGTGGCGGCTGCGATGATGATGATCAGCTGGAGGATAATATCCTGCTCGCCAAACACAGCCGGCCCTCCCGCGCCGAAGCAGCCCTCATGAACAACCGCCCGCCTCGTGCCCGAGGCGGGCGTCTCTTGTCGCAATGGAGCCGACGAAGGGATTCGAACCCTTGACCTGTCGATTACGAATCGACTGCTCTACCACTGAGCTACGTCGGCCCGAAACGGCTGACCGACGTTCAGTATAACAGCGCATATGGTTCCGACCACCGTGTGCGGAGGCCATCGGAAGGTATACTAGACAGCGTTGGATTCTTTGGTCGCTTCGGAAGGAGCCGCCATGACTCGACTCACAGTCTCAGCATTCATAATCGCCTTGGCTCTCGTCGGGATCCTCGTAGCGAGTCCTGAACTACGGGCCAGCGGCGACTGCCAACAAACCAAGGTCACCAGCTGTATCACGCTTGAACCCGAGACAGCGACGCTAAGCATCAACCAACCCCACACCGTGACGGTTCTACTCCCGACACCACAGTGCGCAGCTACGGCGTCAACTACTTCGTGTTTGACGGGCCTAACGAGGGTCTTGGATGCTTCTGTATCGTCCAAGGTGGCACACCGCAGGAGCTTGCCTTGACAGGCGACAACGGCCCAGGGACAGACCTCATCGGCGCAATCGCCTGCTTGGAGAATAGCGGCGACTGCCTCCAGGCCTCTTTTGAAGCCCGGTGGGCATGCGAAGACGATCCTGCAAGCTGCATAGTTCTGAAAGACAACTGTATCGGGAACGAAGAGTTCCTGTGCGACATGGCATCGGTTGCTTGGCTTCAGCCGACACCGGGACCAACAGCGACGGCGACGCCGCCTTCGGGCCAGGAGGCAGCGACAACGCCGATGCCGACGCCTGCAGTTCAGTCGCTGCCCACGACGGGGGCGGTGGGCACAAGCGCCGCTGGGATTCGGCTTGCTCTGTTGCTAGCAGCACTCGGTTTGGCGGCAGTCGCGGCTGGGTATGGGCTGACGTGGGCGAAGACGCGCTCCTAATCAACATTCAGCAACGCAGCGAACTTCTCGGGCGTTCTATGAGTGCGCGGGGCCCTGCTATACTATCGACTTATGAAGGAGTTATTGTTCGTCGGCGCGACGGAAGATCTGCAATCGCTCGCGGATGATCTCCAGCAAGCGGGGTTCATCGTCTCGGCGTGCGAGCACGGCGAGCTCGCGGAGCGGCTCGCCGACGGCGACGCCGTGGATGCGCTGCTGCTGAACGTGACGGATCAGCCGGCGGACGCCACGCTGCGCCAGCTCCTGGATGGGCAGACGCTGCCTCCGCACATGGCAGCGCTCGCGGTGCTGCGGCGAACGCAGATTGGGGAGCTGACGCCCTCGACGCCGGTGGACGACTTCATCGCATTCCCTTCGCCTCCAGATGAGCTGCTGATGCGGGTGCGCCGGGCGATCTGGCGTCGAGGAGGCGGCGAAAGCGCAGAGACGCTGCGCTGTGGCGATCTGACGATCGACCAGCAGAGTTATCGCGTCTACATCGGTGGGCGCTCAGTGGAGTTGACGTACAAGGAGTACGAGCTGCTCAGGTTCCTGGCGCTGAACGAGGACAAGGTCTGTACTCGCGAGATGCTGCTCAATCGTGTGTGGGGTTACGATTTTTATGGCGGCTCCCGCACGGTGGATGTCCACATCCGGCGTCTGCGCAGCAAGATCGAAGACCGCGCGCACACGTTCATCGAGACGGTGCGCAACGTGGGCTACCGTTTCCACGTCAGCTAACGCTCCCTTGCTGGCCCGTTTTTGACAGTTGTAATACGCCTGTAACGCCCTCGCAACTTCGCTGCAATGTCCCTTGTCTAGACTGGAGTTCAGTGGACGAGAGGCTTGAGGCCGTACGCCAGATGAGGCGTTGGCCCAGCCATCGGGGTCCTCATCCAGTATGCTCGCGGGTGGACGCTCCGGCTGACCCCCCGGCCCGAACGTCCACCCGCGGCAGATTCGGCTAGCCATGAAGAAGATCGAAGCGATTATCCGGCCCGAGAAGCTGACGGTGGTGAAGGCGGCACTGGACGAGGCCGGTTACGTTGCCATGACGATCAGCGAGGTGCGCGGCCACGGCGCCCAAAAGGGCGTCACGCAGCACTGGCGGGGCCGACAGCTCCCCGTCGAGTTCCTGCCAAAGGTGAAGCTCGAGATGGTGGTCACGTCGGCGGAGGATGTGAATCAAATCCTCGCGGTGATCCATGAAAACGGGTGCACAGGCGAAATCGGCGATGGCAAGGTGTTCGTCAGCGAGATCATCGAAGCGCTGCGGTTGCGCACGGGCGAGCGGGGCGCTCGCGCGGTCTAGTGTTCCTTGGGGGCGACTTCCGACACTTTGTGACGAATGTAACATGACTGTAACGTGAGAGCGCTCACAATCGAGCGTCGCGCCCCTACAATGCAAACCGTGGACACGCCCATATCGGGCGTGTTTCTTGGAGGGAAGGAGGTTGGCAATGATAGACACAGGTAATACAGCGTGGGTTATGGCGGCGGCGGCCCTGGTCATGGTGATGACTCCTGGGCTGGGCTTCTTCTACGGCGGATTCACACGCCAGAAGAACGTCCTGGCGACGATCATGCAGAGCTTCATCGTCGTCGCTCTTGTGGGCGTGCAGTGGGTGGTCATCGGATATTCGCTCACGTTCGCGCCTAGCGTCGGCGGGGGTTTCATCGGCAACCTGGACTTCTTTGGGATGCGCGACGTCGGCCTGACGCCGAGCGAGGTCTACGCCACGACTATTCCTCACGAGGCGTTCATGATCTTCCAGGCGATGTTCGCGATCATCACACCGGCGCTGATCACGGGCGCGTTCGCCGAGCGGGCCAAGTTCAGCACCTTCCTGGTGTTCATGCTCCTGTGGTCGTTCTTTGTCTACGATCCAGTCGCGCACTGGGTGTTCTCAGCGGACGGCTGGCTTTCAGCGTTCGACTATCCGCACGGCATCGACGCGCTGGACTTCGCGGGCGGGACGGCGATTCACATCAACGCCGGCGCAGCGGCGCTGGCCGCAGCGCTCCTCTACGGCCGCCGGAAGGGTTACGGCAGCGAGCCGATGGAGCCCAGCAACATCACGTATATCGTGCTTGGTACCGCCATCCTGTGGTTCGGCTGGTTCGGCTTCAATGCCGGCAGCGCGGGCGCAGCCAGCGGCCAAGCGGCGAACGCTTTTGTGGTGACGAACACCGCCGCCGCCGCCGCCGCCTTTACGTGGATGCTCATGAGCTGGTGGTTCGCGGGCAAGCCAAGCGTGATCGGCGCGGCAGCGGGCGCCGTCGCCGGTCTGGTCGCCATTACGCCGGCGTCTGGTTTCGTGCAGCCGATGGAGGCGATCGCGATTGGCGTGGGCGCGGGGGCGTTCTGCTACCTGGCGGTGCAGCTACGGACACGCACGAACCTGGACGACTCTCTCGACGTCGTTGCTGTGCACGGCATCGGCGGCACCTGGGGTGCGCTGGCTACCGGGCTGTTCGCGGCGGCGGCTGTGAGCGGCATCGCGGGCCTCGACGGCCTCACGCACAGCCGGCCGGAGCAGGTGGTGGATCAGTTGGTAGCCATCGGCTCTGTCTGGGGCTACTCCTTCGTGGTAACGGCCATTATCCTGAAAGTCCTAGATGTCACGATGGGCCTTCGGGTGTCCGAGGACGACGAGGTCGCTGGCCTGGACGTTTCCCAGCATGGCGAGCGTGCTTATGTGATTGAAGAGACAGGCGCGTTACCGGCTATGGAGATGCTTCCGGTGGAGCCGCAGCGCGCGCCGGCCAACAAGACAACAGCGAAGCCGGCGCCTTCGGGCGGCGGATCTTAGGGAAGGAGGGAGATGATGAAGAAAATTGAAGCGATCATCCGACCCGAGAAGCTAAACGACGTAAAGCAAGCGCTGGAGGGCGCGGGCTTCCTGGGGCTGAACATCGTCCACGTAACCGGTCGCGGCGCGCAGAAGGGCATCGTCCACGGCGGCCGCGGAGGTGAAACGTACACGGTGGATATGCTGCCCAAGTTGAAGATTGAAGTTGTCGTGAAGGATTCGGACACCAACAGCGCCGTCGACATCATCCTGGAGTCCGCCCATACGGGAAACATCGGCGACGGCAAGATCTTCGTTATTCCCATTGAGGACGCCATCCGCGTGCGCACGCGCGAGCGCGGAGAGTCCGTGGTATAAGCAGGCCCTGGCCTGGCTCTGACGCAGGAAGGAGGGGAGCTCATGACACCCGAAGACGTATCCAAGTTGATCAAAGACAACGCCATCCAGATCGTAGACCTGCGGTTCACGGACCTGCCGGGCCTCTGGCAACACTTCTCGATCATGCCCCGCGAAATGGTCGAAGGAGACTCGATCTGGGTCGAAGGCATCGGGTTTGACGGGTCCAGCATTCGGGGGTTCCAGCAGATCGAGGAATCCGACATGATCCTGATCCCGGACGCCGCCACCGCTCAGGTCGACCCAGTCCGCGAAGTACCGACGCTGAACGTGATCTGCGACGTGAAGGACCCGATCACGCAGCAGCCGTACTCGCGCGACCCGCGGTACGTCGCACGCAAGGCCGAGGAATACCTCAAGTCCACGGGTATCGCTGATACCTGCTACTGCGGCCCGGAGGCGGAGTTCTTCGTCTTCGACGACGTCCGCTTCGACCAGAACGTGCAGAGCGGCTACTACTTCATCGACAGCGTCGAGGGTCAGTGGAACAGCGGCAAGGACGAAGGGCCGAACCTGGGGTACAAACCGAAGTATAAGGAAGGTTACTTCCCGGTGCCGCCGCACGACACGCTCCAGGATATGCGCAGCGAGATGATCCTGACGATGGAGAGCGTCGGCATCAAGGTGGAGGTGCACCACCACGAAGTTGCTACCGCCGGCCAATGTGAGATCGATATGCGCTTCGACACGCTGCTGAAGAAGGCGGACGACCTGCTCTGGTACAAGTACATCGTCAAGAGCGTGGCGAAGAAGCACGGCAAGGTAGCGACGTTCATGCCCAAGCCGCTCTACAACGACAACGGATCCGGCATGCACACCCACCAGTCGCTCTGGAAGGACGGCAAGCCGCTCTTCTTCGACGCAGCCGGCTACGCGAAGACGAGCGAGATGTGCCGCTGGTACATCGGCGGCCTGCTGCACCATGCCCGCGCGCTGATGGCCTTCTGCGCGCCAACGACGAACTCCTACAAGCGGCTCGTCCCCGGCTTCGAAGCGCCGGTGAACCTGGTCTACTCCGCGCGCAACCGCTCGGCGGCCGCGCGCATCCCGGTCTTCAACGAGAACCCAAAGGCCAAGCGCGTCGAGTTCCGCCCGCCCGATCCAACCTGCAACCCGTACTTGGCCTTCTCCGCCATGCTCATGGCCGGCCTGGACGGCATCGAGAAGAAGATGGATCCGGGTCAACCGCTCGAGAAGAACACCTACGAGCTGTCGCCAGAGGAATCCGCCAAGATCATGACGGTCCCGGGCTCGCTCGAGGAGGCGCTCGAAGCGCTAGAGGCAGACCACGATTTCCTGCTCAAGGGCGGCGTCTTCACGCAGGACCTGCTCGACATGTGGCTCTCCTACAAGCGTGAGGCAGAGATTGACCCGATGCGGCTGCGCCCACACCCCTACGAATTCCACCTGTACTTCGACGTGTAGCCGAGCTGTCGACGAGGACGTACGGAGGGCCGCCATGGCGGCCCTCCGCTATCTCAAGATGTAACGCGGTTGTAACGTACCCAACCGTGCGGCGGGAGCTAGCTCTTCTACAATAGTTAAAGAGGAACCTTGCCGAACAACGAGGAGGGCAGCATGGACGATCAACGAGCGTTTGTGCTCCAGACTTGCAAAGACAACGACATCAAGTTCATCCGCTTGTGGTTCACCGACATCCTCGGTTCGCTGAAGAGCTTCGCGATCACCGTGGAGGAGCTCGAAGGGGCGTTGGAGGAGGGTATGGGCTTCGACGGCTCCTCGATCGAGGGCTTCGCGCGGATCGACGAGTCGGACATGGTAGCGATGCCCGATCCCGGCACGTTCCAGATGCTGCCCTGGCGGCCCAAGGAGCGCGGCGTGGCGCGCATGTTCTGCGACGTGGTGCACCCGGACGGTTCGCCGTTCGAGGGCGACCCGCGCTTTGTTCTGAAGCGCAACCTGAAGCGCGCGACCGACCTGGGGTTCACGTTTTACGTGGGGCCGGAGCTGGAGTTTTTCTACTTCAAGAACGCTGAGGGCACGGAAACGCTGGATTCGGGCGGATACTTCGACCTGACGCCACTGGACGTGGCGAGCGACCTGCGCCGGCAGACGGTGCTGACGCTGGAGGACATGGGCATCGGCGTGGAGTACAGCCACCACGAAGTGGCGCCCAGCCAGCACGAGATTGACCTGCGCTACACGGACGCGCTGATGATGGCGGACAACGCGATGACCTACCGGCTCGTGGTGAAGGAGGTGGCGCTGGCGAACGGCGTCTATGCAACGTTCATGCCGAAGCCGATTGCGGCGGAGAACGGCAGTGGCATGCACACGCATCAATCGCTGTTCAAGGGCGACCGGAACGCGTTCTTCGACGCGAGCGATCCGTACCACCTGTCTCCGATCGCGAAGGCGTACATCTCGGGGCTACTGCGCCATGCTGCCGAAATCACGTTGGTGACAAACCAGTGGGTGAACTCGTACAAGCGGCTCGTGGCGGGCTACGAGGCGCCCGTCTACGTTACCTGGGCGCGCCGCAACCGCTCAGACCTGGTGCGCGTGCCGGAATACAAGCCGGGCAAGGAGGTTGCCACGCGGATCGAGTATCGTTCGCCGGACCCGGCGTGCAACCCGTATCTCGCGTTCGCGGCGATGCTCGCCGCCGGTCTCGAGGGCATCGAGCGGGAGTACCCGCTACCGGAGCCGACGGAGGAGAACGTCTTCGAGATGTCGGAGGTGGATCGTCGCGCGCGGGGCATCGAGCTGCTGCCGAGCGACCTGCACGAGGCGATCACCGTGGCGGAGGAGAGCGCGCTGCTGCGCCGGTGCCTGGGCGACCACGTCTTCGAGAGCTTGATCAAGAACAAGAAGATCGAGTGGGACGCCTACCGCACGTACGTGACGGACTTCGAGCGCGAGCGCTATCTGGGCATCCTCTAAGACGCGTCGTAATGCGTAGACCGTACTGCCTACGGCGCTGCGCTGCCGTCGTCTAGCCATTCGACGTGGCCGTGGAACGTTCCTTCGCCGATATTCTTCGAGCCGCCTTTTGGATCGACGTCAAACAGACCGCCGCTGGCGAGGACGAAGATGCGCTGGCCGTCGCCCGACCAGGTGAGGTTGGGCAGATCGAGGTCGAGGTCGGCGACGTTCATGAACTCGCCTGAGCCGACGTTCAGCACCCAGATGTCTTCAGGCAGACCGTTGTATGCGGCAACCGTCGCGCTGGAAGCGGACATCGTCGCGCTGCGTAGGGCGGCGTAACGCGGCGCGGGTTGCGCCGAGGTTTGGTCTTCCGGGATCTCGGCACCCCCAAAGGCGAGCCGGTCGCAGTCGGGGGAGAACCTGGGTGAATTGAGCCAGGAGAATCCATCGTCCGGGCCGCCGATCGTCTGGGGGTTGCTGCCGTCGATGTTGACCGTCCACATCGTCATCACGAGGAAGTCGTCGTTAACGTAGGCGACGCGCTGGCCGTCCGAGCAAACGGTGGGCTGGAAGCCACTGGCGACGATCTCCGTGCTCTGCTTGGTGGTGAGATCGAGTCGCTCGATGCTCCTGACGAGGAACGGCTGATTGCTCCGCACCTCGATCCGCTGCCGGACATAGAGGAGGCTCTTGCCATCAGGCAGCCAGGCGGGGCCGCGTAGCTCCTCATTGGCCACGGAGTGCTTGACCAGGAGCTCAGGGCTGGTGCCATCGATCTTTGCGACGTACAGGTCAGCGCCGAGGTCGGCCGGTTCGTCCGCTTCGACGAAGGGGGCAAGGCGGTTGGCGTAGGCGATCCGCATACCGTCGGGCGAGACCGCGGGGTCGACAAAGAACGCTTCTTTCGGGTTGGACATGAGGAGCTGCTCGTTGCCAGTCGCGAGGTTCAGGAGCGCGATACCGGTATCGCGCTCGAGCAGCAGGCGGTCGGTGAGAGATCCACCGCCACCTCCACCGCCGCACGCGGCGAGCAGCAGCGCGCCGACGACGGCGGCGCACGTGATCGAAACCAGGGCGTTGCGTCTCCAGGTGAACGGCGGTTGCGGTGTGCTCACGACCGTCATGGTAGGAGTTGGAACAGGGAGCGGCAAGGTGCAGGAGACCGGCCGACGAGGAGAACAACGAGGGCGCGCCCGATTGAGCGCGCCCTCGCTTCGCTAGCCGCGTTTCTGGCCTATTGCGGACAGTTGAAGCCTGTCCAGTCTTCCGTGTCCGGATAGCAATCGGCGAAGCGACCGTTGCCGTTGATGTCCGTGTTGTTGACATTGGCGTTGAGCAGGTGGTTCCAGAGGTGGCCCATCCAGCCGACGCGGTCGTCCCAGTTCCAGGTGGTGCCGGCGCACTTGGAGCCACACACCATGTTATGGATCGCCTCGCACGATGCTGCGCTCCCAACACCCGGAATTGCGGCGGCCTGGGGCGAACCGACAGCCACCGTGCAGAGATTGTCGTGCAGGTGCCAACCATCATAGGAGCCGGCCCAACTACAGGAGCTGTTCGGCGGGGTGGGTGAACAGAACGCATCGACGTTCACTTGCTCCGCGACTGGAGGGGGGCCTTGCGTGCAGTTACCCGGGGGTGGCCCGGGCCAGCATCCCCAACCGACAGCGTCACCGTCTACGTAGTAGAGCTGCGCGGCGAGCTTACCGTCGGCGTAGACGAGCCCGTCGGGCTGGGTGGGGTAGAAGAGGTTGTCATTGAAGAAGGTTGCATTGACGTAGTGTTTCCCCTGACCCGGGACGTCCGTGCTGGACAACAAGTATCCCTTGCTCGCCAGCAACGTTGCGTTCTCCGTGAGGAGCCCGGCCGCGCCCGGGAAGTCCGGCACGCCCGCGGGAGGGTGATAATTGGGATCGATGATATCGAGCGTGGCTTGCGCGATCTGGCCGTTCATCGCGGGACAGGTAAGCCCGAAATCCGAGACGGCAACGAGGATATCCCCCACGGTGATGGCGCCGCTACCGCTGCTGCCGGGGGGTGTGGTCAGGTCATACAGCGGGTGGTAGAGGGCATTCGCCGCGGCATGAGCGTCGTTCGTCCCGAACTTTCCGACGACTTTCTGGATGTCCCCGGCCGTGACCGGGCCGTCACCGTTGACGTCTGAGCAGTTGAGGAGGGGCTGCGGGTTCACGGGGTGGCTGGCCTCTACCGCGCCGGGCGCGGACGAGGCGAACGCCAGAAAGAGCGCCCCCAGTGCGAACCAGACCATCGAACGTTTCATGTCACCCTCCTCGCGCAGCGACCCTTACTGCGGACAGTTGTAGCCGTCCCAGTGCCCAGGCGTGGGCATGGTCCACGCGTCCGGGAAGCAATCGGTGAAGCGCCCGTTCCCAAGAATATCAGCATCATTCACGTTGGGATTGAGCAGGTTGTTCCAGAGGTGCCCCATCCAGCCGACGCGCGCCTTCCAGGTATAGCTGCCGCCGCATTTACTGCCGCCGCACCATGTGTTGTGGATCGCCTCACAGTTCGCTGCGCTCGTCACGCCGGAGATTGCGGCGGCGTTTGGCGTACCGATGGCGACGGTGCACAGGTTGTAGTGGAGGTGCCATTCGTCGTGGCCGCCGTCCCAACTGCATGGAGATGGGCTGCAGCCAGGGACCATGTTCCACGTGCCACCCGGCACGTTATCAATGTCCACCTGGTCGGCAGGTGGGTTGTCACTGCAACCGGGCCAGCAGCCCCAACCGACGGCGTCGCCGTCGATGAAGTAGAGCTGGGCGGCGAGCCGTCCGCTCTCGTAGACCAGGCCGTCCGGCGCGGTGGGCTCGAAGGTATTGCCAAGGAAGTACGTGGGATTGATGTAGTGCTTTCCCTGTCCAGGCACATCGGTGCTGGATAAGAAGTAGCCCTTGCTGGCGAGCAAACTCGCGTTCTCGAAGATGAGTCCGGCATCGCCGGCGAAGTCCGGCCCCACCGAAGGATGATACATCGGGTCGATGATGTCGAGGGTGGCGCGCGCGATCTGCGTGTCGACCAAGGGGCACATCTGGCCGAAATCGGAGACGGTGACGAGAATATCGCCCACAGCAACGGCGCCGCTGCCGTTGGCGCCCGGTGGCGTTGTCAGATCGAACAAGGGCTGATAGGTCGCGTTTGATCTGCCAGCGGGGTCGTTCGTGCCAAACTTGCCGACGACCCTTTGGATGTCGCCGACGCTCGCGGCGCCGTCGCCGTTCACGTCAGCGCAAAAGAGCAAGGGTTGAGGGTTCACGGCTGGGTGGTTGGCCTCTCCCACGCGCGGCGCAGACGAGGCGAACGCCAAAAAGAGCGCCCCCAGTGCCATCCAGAGCATGATCGAACGTTTCATTGTCTCCTCCTCTTGTCTCACAATGCCCCGCAGGCGAGGCTACCATCGGGTTCGGATCGCCGCGGGCTACTCAACGCCGTACAGGCGCTGGGAGCCCGGGGTGCGCGTATGTCATGGCGTAGCCGTCGGCGTCTCCACCGGGGTAGGCGTCACTGCCATGCAATGGCCCATCTCCGGGTGCCAGACGTATCCGTCCGGGCACTCCGTGGAGGTGGGCATGGGTGTTGGTAGCTGGGTGGGCGGCACGCAATGATTGGTAACGGGGTCCCAGACCCTTCCCGCCGGACACGGCGGCGCGGGGGTGGGGGTGGGCGGCATGCAGTGGCCCATCTCCTCGTGCCAGGCAAGTCCGGGTGGGCAGGTGGGCGTGCCGGTAGGCGTCGGGCCGGGGGTGGCGATGGCCATACAATGCCCCATGGCGGGGTGCCAGGCCGTGCCAGCGGGACAGGTTGGCGTGCCGGTGGGGGTCGGGCCGAAGACCATGCAGTGCCCCATGGCTTCGTGCCATGCCTGGCCGGCGGGGCACTCTTGCGGGCCGACGGGTGTCGGGCCGAAGACCATGCAGTGCCCCATGGCCTCGTGCCACGCCTGGCCGGCGGGGCACTCTTGCGGGCCGACGGGTGTCGGGCCGAAGACCATGCAGTGCCCCATGGCCGGATGCCAGTAGTAACCGTCGGCGCAAGCCGTGGTGGATCCATCCTGCGCGACGCTAGCCAGCGCCATGCAGTGGCCCATCGCTTCATGCCAGGCGTAACCGTCCGGGCAGGCCGAGGTCGACCCGTCCTGCGGAGCGGCCGCGACCTCCATGCAGTGCCCCATCTGCTCGTGCCAGAGCGTGCCGGCTGGGCAGGCCGTCGTCTCGCCCGTTGTTGGGTTCGATGGCGTCGCGTCCGCCATACAGTGTCCCATTTCCTCATGCCAGGCAGTGCCTGCGGGACAAGCAGCCGGGTCACCATTCAGCGGGGCGGCGGCGACGTTCGCGGGAGCGCCCGCTGAGGACGAACCGTTTACTTGAATAGCGAACATGACGCTGCCGACAGAGAAGACGGCGAGCAGGACCAGCGGCACTGCAGCCGCCGGCCGAAGCGCCTCTACGGTGGCCCGCGGGAACATGTCGATCAGACCCAGGACGGTGCCGACGACGGTAGTCGCCATGCCCGCGACGAGCATGATGCTGCCGGGGTTAGACAGCGTAAGGAAGCCCTGGTTGCCCAGCGTGGGATCGTTGCTGCGCAGCCACGAGTCGATCGCTAGGCCAACGAACTGGACGGCGATGCCCAGGGCAATGACGTAGTAGCCGAGGCGTGGAGATAAGGACTGCATCGAGAGATACCCTCACCCAGAACTTGGTTGATTCTACCATTAATCTCGGTGCGGGCAATGGATCGCTGCTTTTGAAGCCCAACGGCCGTGGGGCGACGGGATCTCTGAGCGGTGGGGCGGGCCTAGGCGCAGTTCATGCCAAACTGGCTGACGATGGCCAGGACGTCTCCGACCGCGACAGCCCCGTCCGGTCCCTTGAGGTTCCAGCCGCCAGATGAGCCGACAAGGCCGCCCGCAGTGTCAAACGCGGGGTGGTATGACGGCGCCGGGCCGACCGTGGTCACGACGGGGTGGCTGTAGCGGCTGACGATTGTGGTCGCACCGGCATCGTGCGAGCCGAAGCGCGCGACGACGGCGACAACGTCGCTTACGCTCACTGCACGGTCGCTCACGGCGGGAACACCGACGGGGACGCTGCGCACGTCCCAGAAGTTGAAGGGGTCGCGCAGGCCGCCGGTTGTCGGACTATCCGATAGCTCACGGGCGTCGCTGCACTTATCCCGATCGGTATCGTAGTTTGGGCCTTGCTCCGCCCAGGTGACGGAGGCGTCCTGCCCGGCTCCTTGCGGCGTACCAGCCAGGCAGTCCACAAGCTGCTCCTGCGTGTAGATGGAACCCGCGCCAACGCCCGTGTTGACATCGAATATGAGCTCAACGTAGATGCTTGGGCCGAGCGTTGCGTTCTCCACGCTCTGGATGCAGCCCGAGAGATCGATCGACCGTGTCGTAGGATTGTATCCCCCGGTCAGGACGGTATGCCCACCGTCGACGTCGCCGAAGAGGGAGCGATCGGGAGGGGCCACATCGTCATCGATGCGCGGGGGCGGCGCAGCGCGTACGCCGTCCCCGCACCAGATCGCGGCAGCGGGCGGACAGGTGCTGGCGGCCATCGCGCACGGCGCAGCCGGCGAGCCGGTGGTGGCCTGGCAGTTGAGCGTGAGCGTCGCGGCGTCGATGTAGCAGTAGACACGGCTGGTGAGTTGATTGTTCCCAAGCGAGTGCACGGTGCTGACCGCGCAGTTGTAGTACGAGCCGGGCAGAATCTGGGAAGACAGGTCGTCCCAATCGGCTCGATCGACCGTCATCGTGAGGTGGCTAATGCCGTTGGCGTCAGCATCGGAGTCGAACGGGTTGAACGGGTCGGCGCCACAGCCGGCGATCGGGCCGCCGATGGCGAGCTCTTCCGCGTCCGTACAGCCGTCACCGTCTGCATCCCAAGCCACGTCTTGCTGCGCGACTTCCATCAGGAAAAACGCATCGGGGATCCCTTGAGGTGTGGGCGGATCGGCGTCGCAGTCGCTGGACGTTTGATTGAAGTAGACGCCGGCCCAGCCCGAGCCAGTTCTTACGTCGAAGGATGTCTCGAGCATTGTGTTTGGCCCGATCACGCCACCGACGTTCGGGAGGCAACCGAGCATCGTCACGGTACCTGACGGCGACACGCCGCCTGAGAGAGCGATCGGCGCGTTGCCGCTGAAGGGCGGTGGGGGTGGCGCTCCCGGCAGGCCAACGTCGCGCCACGGGACGGCGCTTCGGTCCAACCTCGCAAGGTCGGGCGAGCTGCTGTAACACTGCGCGCGCGCTTCGAGGTCGTTCGTACCAATGTTGTGTCCAGCATTGCCGATGCAGAAGAAGTAGACGCCCGGAAGCAGGGCGCTCTGACTCACGTTCCAGTCGGCGTAGATGAAGCTGGCGACGGACGAGAACGGGCCGTTGAAGTCGAGATCCGAGTCGTGGGGATTGTAGGGATCGTCGCCGCAGGAGGAGATCGGCTCGGTCTTTTCTAGCTCCTGGCGATCGGTGCAGCCGTCGCTATCGAAGTCGCGCGCCGAGGACACACGAGTGAGGTTGATCGCCTGCGCGCTGAAAGGCCCGCTGGGCGCGCCCGCGGCGCAGGCGGTGACCGATTGGTTGTTGTAGACGAGTGCGACGCCCATGAGGTTCGGCAGCGAGGCACCGGCATTGGGGATGGTCAGCTGGAGGATCACATTTGGGGCGATGGAGCCGCCGACGTTTCTGAAGCAGCCGACCAGCGACAGGCTGTCTGTCCCGCTGTGGTAGGAACCGGTGAGCTTCGCAGGGCGGTGGGTGGTGTACGGGGGCGGGGGCGGCGGACCGGGAACGCCGTCGGCCGGGTCGACAAGGGGGCTACCAGGAGAGAGCCCGGGGGTGTCGGCGTAGCACTGTGCGGCGGCCTTGGCCTCGTTGCTAACGTTGTCGTGGTCGAGGCGGAAGATGCAGTTGTAGCTGGTGGTTTCGGGGCCATCGTGAAGGAGTGCGTCGTAGACGCCGGTGAGACTGCCGAGGCCGTTGGGCTTTGGGGTGGGTGTGGGCTGCCCAGCGAAGGCGCCCTGCTCAGTGTTCCCGAAGAGACTCGCTGCGAGCATCGCTCCCAGCAGGACGAGTACGGTAGGCCAAAGAACCCATGCGCGAAACACGGCCGCCTCCCTGCGCTGCGTGGTCGTTGCTATGCAAGGGCTATTCTACAAGAAGAGGCGTGTCGCCGCACCCTGCGCGGCATCGAACAGGTGCTGGGGATACAGTCCCACGTAGAAGACGCCCACCGTGAGCACAATGGCCATGCCGCTGACGAGGGGGGCCACAGCGAGCCTGCCGGGCTCCTCCGGCTCGCCGACGTAGAGCTGCTTGATCACCATCAGATAGTAGTAGAGCGAGACGAAGCTCATGGTCACGGCGATGATCGAGAGCCAGATGAAGCCCTCACTTGCAACGGCCTGGAACAGAATGAACTTGGTGAGGAAGCCGGCAAACAATGGCATGCCGGAGAGCGAGAAGAGCGCGGCGGTGAGCGCCGCGGCGAGGAGAGGCGCTCGTTCGGCCATGCCGCGGAAGTCGACGATCTCTTCCTTACCGGTGAGGTTGTACCAGGCGATGATGCAGGTAAACGCGGCGAGCGAGGTAATCACGTAGCCCGACATATGAAGCAGCAGCGCGCTCGCCGTGTCCTCGGTCGGGACGGCGATCACCATCAGCATGTAGCCCACCTGCCCGATCGATGAGTAGGCGAGCAGACGCTTAATGTTGTGCTGCTGGAGCGCGACGAGGTTGCCCAGCACCATCGTCAGCGCGGCGAGCGAAGCGATCATCCACTGCCAATCGTCGATCACGGGCAGGAACGCGCCGGAGAAGAGCCGCAGCAGGAAGGCGAAGCCGGCGGCCTTCGATGTGGCCGAGAGGTAGGCCGTAATCGGCAGGGGCGCGCCTTCGTACGCATCCGGGGTCCACATGTGGAAAGGCACCGCGGCTACCTTGAAGCCGAGCCCCGCCAGCACGAGGACGAGCCCCATCAGCAGCCCCAGCTCGAACTGAGCCGTGCCGTTCTCGAATGCGAGAGCGATGTCGCTGTAGAACGTCGAGCCGGCCGAGCCGTAGATCAGGCTGAGTCCATAGAGGAACATCGCCGACGAAAAGGCGCCGAGCAGCATGTACTTCAGGCCTGCTTCGTTCGAGCGCGCCTCGAACTTCTCGAACGAGACGAGGACATAGAGACAGAAGCTGAGCAGCTCGAGCGAGATGTAGGCGGTGAGCAGCTCGCGGGCGGCGGCCATGTAGATCGCGCCGATGGTGGAGAGCACGAGCAGTGCGTAGTACTCGCCCGGATGGCGGATGCGGTCCTGGACGAACTGGGCCGACACGAGAACGATGGCCACCGTCGTCGCGATGAAGAATGCGCGGAAGAACATCGTGTAGTCATCGATGTAGAGCAAGCCGGCAAACTGGCTCTGGACGTTGAGCCATCCGAACGAGAGCCCCAGTATCCCCGCGAGACCAGCGGCCGTCACATAGGGGAGCCAACGCTTGTTGAAGCTCGGGACAAAGAGGTCGAGCGCGACGATAAGCGCCGCCAGTCCCGCAAGACAGTACTCCGGCGTGAGCAGCGTGTAGTCGAGGTTGAGTTCGTTTGGCATCTATCCAACGCTCGGAATACGCAGCACCGACTCGGCGATGCGGTCGACGAACAGGCTGGGGAAAACGCCCATGAGCAGGATGAACGCGATGAGTACGGCGCCGCCGGCCATTTCCCAGGCGGTCATCTCCTTGAGATCGGCCCAGCGTTCGTTGAACGGGCCGAAGAACGCGATCGCGAGCATACGCAGGATGTACACCGCCGTGATCGCGGCGCCTAAGATCCCGAGCGCGCCCAGGGCCGGATACGTCTGGAACGTGCCGACGAAGACGTTAAACTCGGCGATGAAGCCGGAGAAGCCGGGCAGGCCGAGCGATGTGAGGCCAGCAATGGCGAAAAACGCCGCGAATCGGGGCATCTTCTGCGCCAGACCGCCAAAGAGCGACATCTGGCGCACGTGAGCCTGGTCGTAGACGGCGCCCACCATAGCGAACATGAGAGCCGTCATCACGCCGTGCGAGAACATCTGAAGCACGGCGCCGTTCACGCCGATCGGGTTGAGCGTGGCGAGGCCCATCAGCACGTAGCCCATATGGCTGACGCTGGAGTAGCCCACCATGTACTTGAAGTCGGTCTGGGCGGTGGCGGCGATAGCGCCATAGATCACGTTGACGGTGGCGAGCGTGATCAGCATCGGCATCCAGAACTCGGCGCCCTCCGGCAGAAGCTGCATGCCGAGCCGGATGATGCCAAACGCGCCCAGCTTCATTAGCACGCCCGCGTGGAGCATGCTGACAGCGGTGGGCGCGGCGACATGGCCATCCGGCGACCAGGTGTGGAAGGGCCAGAGGCCCGCGAGCACACCACAGCCGATCATGAAGAGCGGGAAGATGATCTTCTGGAAATTCGGGTCGAAGCCACCCTGCTCGGCATGCGCCCAGAGCGTCGGCAGGTCGAACGTACCGAGGCCGGCTTCCGTGAAGACGGCGAAGATGCCGATGAAGATCAGCGCGCTGGCGCCGACGAGGTACAGCGTGAGCTTGAGTGCGCCGTACTCCTTCGTGCGGACGAACGTCGGGAAGGTGCTGCTCGAGCCCCAGACGGCGATCAGGAGGTACATGGGCAGCACAGCGAGCTCGTAGAAGAAGAACCAGAAGAACAGATCGAGCGAGCAGAAGACGCCGAACACGCCTGAGACGAGCAGCATGAAGAGGATGAAGAAGTCCTTGTTGCGGTAGTCGATCTTCCACGACACGAGCGTTCCCGCGAAGGTGACGATGCCGTTCAGCAGCATCATCGTCGCGCCGATACCGTCAAGGCCGAGGTGGAGCGTGATGCCGTTCTCGCCCAGGATGCCGACGTTCTCGATCCAGGGCCAGCGCAGCTCGAACTGGATCGCGTCGCCGCTCGCGACCTGGTAGGCGAAGAAGGCATAAGCGGCGAGGCCAAACAGAGCGAACCCGGTGAGCAGCGCGATGACGCGCACGGTGTAGGTGTAGCGCGAAGGCACCAACAGAAGCACGCACGCTGAGAGGAGCGGCAGCGCGATGGTGGCGAGCAGGACGTATCCGGTTTGCATCGTCCCCCTACGTCTTCAGCGAAAACGCCACGAGCGCCAGCGCGACCACGCCGATCGTGATCCCGAGCGCGTAGTTCGGCAGCTTGCCGGTCTGCTGGAACTTGAGCAGGTACGCCATGAACCCGGTAGCCTCGCCGCTGCCGTTCACGGCGGTGTCGTTGACGATATTGCGGTCGAACCAGGCCAGCACACGCGCGACGCCGAGCACCACACGGTCGATGAGCGCCTGGTAGATATCGTCCAGGTAGTACTTGTTGATCAGGAGCGTGTGCACCGGTCGTAGCACCGTGGCGGTCCGCTCGGCGATCTGCGGGCGCACGGCCCACACGTACCAGCCGACCGCAACGCCCAGCGCGACGAGCGCAGACGAACCAGCGGCAACGGCGATCTCGAAGTTGAGCACCTCCGGCTCGTGGGCGAAGATCACCGCGCCGATACCACCGGAGAAGCCAAGCGCCCTGCCGACGGCATCGATCGCGACCAAGCCGCTCACGAGCGTTAGCACACCGAGCGCGGCGAGCGGCAGCGACATCGTGAGCGGGCCCTCGTGGGCATGTTCGTGCGCCTCCACGTCCTTGGGCTCACCCAGGAAGGTGAGGATGAAGATGCGCGTCATATACATCGCAGTGATCGGCAGCGAGACCAGCAGGAGCGCGAACACGGCGTGGTTATCGAGCGCGCTGCCGAGGATCTCGTCCTTGGCCCAAAAGCCGGAGAGTGGAAAGATGCCCGCCATCGCCAGCGCGCCGATGGCGAACGTCGCACCGGTAAGCGGCATCTTCGACCAGAGGCCGCCGAGTTGCGAGACATCCTGACGCTCGGTGGCGTGAATGACTGAGCCCGAGCCGAGGAAGAGCAGCGCCTTAAAGAAGGCGTGCGCAAACAGATAGAGCATCGCAGCTTGTGGCGCGCCCAGGCCGAGCGCGACGAACATCAAGCCGAGGCTGTTGATCGTCGAGTACGCGACGACGCGCTTGACGTCGGTCATGACGATGCCCAGGAACGCCGAGAGGAACGTGGTGAACAGCCCGACGGCGAGCACCAGCTCCGGCCCGCCCGCCACGAGCTCGAACAGCGGCAGGGTGCGCGTAACGAGATAGACACCCGCGACGACCATCGTTGCGGCGTGGATCAACGCCGACACCGGCGTGGGGCCCTCCATGGCGTCGGGCAGCCAGACGTGGAAGGGAAACTGCGCCGACTTGTCCATCGCGCCGAGGAAGAGCAGGATGACCGAGGCGGTGAGCACCTCGGTGCGGATGGTTCCCGCCTCGGCGGCGGCGATCACCCCCTGAATGTTGAACGTACCGGTCGCGCGCCAGAGCAGGATGATAGCGATGAGCAACCCAACGTCGCCCAGGCGGGTGGTGATGAACGCCTTCTTCGCCGCCTCCGCCGCCGAACGCAGGTGGTGGTAGTGCCCGATGAGCAGGTACGAGCAGATGCCCACCAGCTCCCAGGCGAAGTAGAGGAGCAGGAAGTTGTCGGCGAGGACGAGCGTGAGCATCGAGGCGGCGAAGAGCGACAGCACGGCGTAGAACCAGCCGTAGCGCGAGTCGCCGTGCATGTAGCCGAGCGAGTAGAGCTGCACGAGGAACGCCACGAAGCTGACCACGACGAGCATCACGATGGTGATCGCGTCGACGTGGACGCCCAGCTCGATCGTGAGATAGCCAGGGACGTTGAGCCACTCGATGCTGTTCGAGACACCAGCGAACTCCTCGCCGTGGCGAGCAAGCGCGTCGGTGAAGTCAGCGATGACCGGGAATACCAGGACGAACGTGGCAAAGATTGCACCGATGGCGAGCCAATCGCCCCGGCGCGGGAGATACGGCCCGAACAGGGTGAGCACGACGAAGGCGCCAGCCGGGATCACCGGAAGCAGCCAGGCGTCGGACATGCCCATCAGGCAGAGCTCCCTATTGTCCCTACGTGCTGTCGCCGTCGGGCTGAAGCCCAACCTCCGGTTGTTGAAGTTACCACTTGAGCTGATTCACCTCGTCCACGTTCGCCGTGTGGCGGTTGCGGTAGATGCGCAGGATGATCGCCAGCGCGAGGCCGGCTTCGGCGGCAGCGATGGTGATGATGAAGATCGCGAAGATGATGCCAATGAAGTACTGCGGCGCTGTGTAGGCGGCGAACGCGACCATGTTGATCGCCGCGGCGTTGAGCATCAGCTCGACCGACATCAGGATCAGGACGGCGTTGCGCCGCGTGAGGACACCGTAGACGCCGAGCGAAAAGAGGAGGGCGCTGAGGACAAGGAAGTGCTCGAGGGGGATCTGCTGCGTGACAGACTCCACCCCTACTCACCCTCCTCTTGGCGCGCGAGGACGATCGCCCCTACGAGCGCGACGAGCAACACGAGCGATGCGACCTCGAAGGGGACGGCCCACTGGCGGAAGAGCGCGTCGCCCACGGCTTCGAACGGGATGCTCGCGATCACGCCGTCGCCGTCGCCGGGCCAGTTCGTGGTAGCGAGCGCGGCGATGAGCAGCCCGGCGAGCACAGACGTTACGACCGCGGCGATGGGCCACTGTGCGCCGACCATCGTTTCGGGCACGTCGCCCGTGCGGGTGAGCATCAAGGCGAACAGCAGGAGCACCGTGACGGCGCCACCATAGATGAGAACCTGTACCAGGGCCAGGAACTCGGACGAGAGGAGGATGTAGACGGCGGCGACGGCCAAGAGCGACAGGATCAGCGAGAGCGCGGCGTAGACGGCGTTGCGCATGAGCACCACACCCAGGCCGCCTCCCACGGCCAACGCGGCGATAATGTAGAAGATAGCTTGCGTCGCGTTCATTCGGCCTTGCGCTTCCCTCGCGTAAGCTAAAACATCGTGAAGGTACGCACAAGGGCGCGGGTGGCCGGTTCGCGTGGGTTGGAGGACAGTACCGCCGACTCAAGTCGGCGGAATGGTCGGCAGTAAAAGCCGCCTGCCTGTCAGGCTAAAGCCTGACCCGCAAAAGGTTCATGCGCCAGGCTAAAGCCCCGCCGGCCGGCCAGCTGGCCTTCGGTCGACCCGAGGGCTAGTCGGCCACCCACTCCTCGATCTTGCCCTGCTTGTGCTGGGCGAGGAGCTGGTCCAGGTCGAGCACGAGGTCGTTGCGGTCGAACGTCGAGAGTTCGTGGCCGGCCCACGTGTTATTCATAGCGATCGCCTCGAAGTTGCAGACTTCGACGCAGATGTTGCAGCGCATGCAGCGGCCATAGTCGATCCAAAACTGATCGATGATCTTGCGGCGCTTGCTGTCGCCGTCGGCGTGCTTGGGGTTGTCCTTCATCACGACCGTCATGCACTCGACGGGGCAGGCGCGCTCGCAAGCGTGGCAGCCCGTGCAGAACGGCTCGTCCACATCGTTGTCCCAGAGGAGGATCGGGAAGGCGCGCTCGCGCTGAGCGACCTGGCGGTGGACGGTGGGATATTCGATCGTTACCGGCTTGCGCAGCGTGGTCGAGAGGGTGACCCACATGCCTTTGAGAATGCCGATCATCTTATTACATCATTCCTTTGCCGCCGCGAGGGTCTAAAGACCCTCGCCTACGAGCCTGGCCTTCGGGTTGCCAAGCTGAAGCCCCGGCCTTCGGCCTGACCCGCGGCGGTGGTTATTCATCATACGGAGCCTGCTTCCGCGCTCGCGGCAGCGGGCGGCGCTTCGGGGGCGCGGGCGGTGGCGGGCGAACGCACCATGCGCAGCTCGCGCCGCTCGACGCGGCCGATGCGGTAGACGACGTACATCATGAGCAGAAGGCCCGCCAGGGAGAACGGCAGCAGCAGGCCATCGGGCCATTCGTAGACCAGGACGAGGCCGTTCATCACCACCTGCAAGAAGCCGAATGGGATCAACACCTTCCAGGCGTAGCTCATGAGCTGATCGATGCGGAGGCGGGGCAGCGTAAACCGGACCCAGATCAGCACGAGGATCAGCACGCTGGTCTTGATAACCGTCAGGCCGAGTTGGAGCCCCCAACCGACCTCCTTGCCGAGCGGCCAGTTCCAGCCGCCGAAGAAGATGATCGAGCCGAGCAGGCTGTAGATGAACAGGTTCGTGTAGGAGCTGAGCTGGAACATCGACCAGCGGATGCCGCTGTACTCGATGAACGGCCCGCCGACGACCTCGGACTCCGCGGTCGGGATGTCGAAGGGCTGGCGCTCGAGCTCGGCGAGGACAGCGATCATGAAGATGAACAGCGTGAGCGGCTGCCAGACGAAGAGCGGCACGCGTCCCTGGAACTCGACGATTTCGTTTAGGGAGAGCGTACCCGTCACCATGGAGACCGAGAGCAGCGCGAGCACCATCGGGATCTCGTAGCTGATCAGCTGGGCAGCGGCGCGCATGCCGCCGAGCAACGCGTACTTGTTGTCGGACGCCCAGCCGGCCATGAGCAGGCCGATGAACGACAGGCCCGTGACGGCGACGATGTAGAACAGCCCCAGGTCGAGGAAGCTGATCGCCCAATCGCGCGTGAACGGGATCGCGACGAAGGCGAGGAAGGACGGTACGAAGATGGCGAACGGCGCCAACTCGAAGACCCAGCGATCCGCGGTGGCAGGACGCAGATCTTCTTTGCCGATTAGCTTGACGGCGTCGGCGAGCGTCTGGAGCGTGCCGTGCGGGCCAACGCGCATCGGTCCGAGGCGCATCTGGATGCGCGCTGCCACCTTGCGCTCGATGTAGATCAGCGCGAGCACCGTGAGCGTCATCAGGAGGACGATGACAATCAGCCCGAGGAAGGCGTTGAGCCAGGGGTTATCGATGTCGACGGTAAGGCCCAGCATGCTCATCGGTCGACGTCACACAGCACGATATCGATCGCGCCCAAGATCGCGACGGCGTCGGCGACGTAGTTGCCGACGGTCATGTCACGCAGGGCGGAGAGGTTACAGAAGGAAGGCGAGCGGATCTTGAGCCGGTAGGCCTTGTCGCCGCCCTTGGAGACGATGTAGATGCCATACTCACCACGCGGGCCCTCGACGGCGGCGTAGACGTGGCCTTCCGGACCGCGCAGGCGGCGGGGCATCTTCTCCGGCATGATCGGGCCGTCCGGGATCTGGTCGAGCGCCTGCTCGACGATGCGGATCGACTGGCGGATCTCCTCCATGCGGACGAGATAGCGATCATAGACATCGCCGTAGTTGCCGACGGGCACGTCGAAGTCGAAACGGTCGTAGATCGAGTACGGCTTGTCCTTGCGCAGGTCCCACTCGACGCCGCTCGCGCGGAGCATCGGGCCGGAGAGCCCCCAATCGATGGCGTCCTCGCTGCTCATGATGCCGACGCCGCGACTGCGGGCGACGAAGACTTCGTTCTGGGTGAGGAGCATGTCGAGGTCTTTCAGGCCTTGCTTCGTTTGGGGGAGCACCTCGTGCACGCGCTGGACGAAGTTGTCCGGAATGTCCCATACGACGCCGCCCGGCCGGAAGTAGCCGTACATGAGCCGTTCGCCGGAGACCTCTTCGAAGATGTCCTGGATGCGCTCGCGTTCGCGGAAGGCGTAGGTGAACGTCGTGCCGAAGCTGCCCAGGTCGATGCCGAAAGCGCCGACGAACATCAGATGGCTGGTGATGCGGTTCAGCTCGCAGAGGATGAGCCGGATGTACTCCGAACGCTCCGGCACCTGGACATTGAGGAGCTTTTCGACAGCCATGCAGTAGGCCTGCTCGTTCAAGAACTGCGCCAGGTAGTCGGTGCGATCCTGGTAACCGATCGCCTGGCGGTAGTCCATGTTCTCGGAAAGCTTCTCGCCGCCGCGGTGCATGTAACCGATGTGCGGTTCGACGTCGACGACGCGCTCGCCATCGATCGTGAGCACCATGCGAAAGACACCGTGGGTGCTGGGGTGCTGCGGCCCCATGTTGATGTTGATGTCGACGGTTTCGAGGTCTTGTTCAGTGACCACGCTACCGCTCCCCTGCCCCACCGTCGTCATCTCACTCGCCCTCCGCCGACGCTTCGACATCGAAGCCGGAGCCGGGCGGGATATGGCCGGCGCTCCCCATGTCCTGGCCGAGCAGTTCGCCCTGCCAGTCCTCGAGGGGCGCGAGCACGTTGTCCTTGCGCAGCGGGTAGTGGTCGGTCATGTCCTCGGGCAGCAGAAGCGGCACGAGGTGAGGATGGCCCTCGAACTCGATGCCGAACATGTCGCGCGTCTCGCGTTCGTGCCAGTTGGCGCCCTTCCAGACGCCGGTGACCGACGCGACGCGCAGATTGTCGGGCTGAAGGTGCGTTTTTATGACAACTTCGTGGCCCTTCTCATACGAGAGGAGCTGGTAGATGACGTCCATCCCCTCGGCCGAGTGATCGACACCGAAGAGGCAGCGCAGGAACTTGAGATCGAGGCGCGGATCGTCCTTCGCGGTTTGCATTACTTTCGGCACGTCGTCGCGGGCGATCTCGATGATGACATCGGTGATGCCCTGCACTGCTTCCATCTGGACGCCCGGGAGCGCTTCCCTGAACAGGTCGGCGATACCGCCGGGGGGCGGAGAAGGCTTCTCAGGCTCCTTCGCTTCGGCCTTCTCAGCTTTCGGGGCTGGCGCGGCAGCTTCGGGCTGCTCGGGCTTCGCTTCAGGCGTGGACTGCGACTCGGCAGCGCTCGCTTGTTCTTGCCCCTCGGCCTCCGTGCGCTCCTGCTCCGCCATTAGACCGTGCCGCGCTCCTCCATGATCTTGTGCTGGAGGGCGACGAAGCCGTCGATCAGCGCTTCGGGGCGCGGCGGGCAGCCCGGTACGTAGACATCGACCGGGATGATCTTG
>JBAROU010000003.1:0-6479 GCA_049642385.1 Dehalococcoidia bacterium
TTGATGGCTTCAACCTCTACAACGCCATCAAGAGAACTCCATTCAAGTGGCTGGACTTGAACCGCTTATGTACGACTTTGCTTCCAGGCCAAAATATCACGATGATCCGATACTTCACGGCTCTAGCTCTGGATTTTCCCCACAATAGTCAAGCCTCAACTCGACAAGACATATACCTTCGCGCCCTCCGAACGATCCCAAATCTCACTGTTCACAAGGAGGGCTGGTTTGCTAGTCGCCCCCGCCCGATGCCACGTTTTCCGATCGTTTATCCCAAACCTAGTGAACCCCCAGAGATGGTGATGGTTCAGCGTGTGGAAGAGAAGATTACAGATGTAGATCTGGCGACCAACCTACTAATCGACTGCTTTTCGGATGCCTTTGATGAGGCGGCTGTAATCTCCAATGACGCCGACCTCGCTCCAGCTATTGAGCAGGTCAGGGGTCGATTCGGAAAGAGGATTGGCGTCATCAATCCACACAGCAGCCACAAAATGAGTGGCTATCTAATCAAAGCCGCGAGCTACCATTACCGAACGATCAACAAAAGCGTCCTGGCAAAATGCCAATTTCCTGCCACATTGGCCGATCCAAATGGAACGATAACGAAGCCTCCTAGCTGGTGAGGCTGGGCTCGGTTGCGTAGCCTAGGCCAGCGGGTTGTGGAAGCAGGTGCGGGCACCGGTGTGGCAGGCTGGGCCGGCGGGGTGGACGCGCACGACGACGGCGTCGGCGTCACAGTCCGCCGCGACGCTCTCGACGTGGAGGACGTTGCCGGAGGTGTCGCCCTTGCGCATGAGGCGGTTCTCGGCGCGGCTGAAGCGCCAGACCTGCTTCTCCTCGCGGGTGCGGCGGAGCGCCTCTTCGTCCATGTAGAAGAGCGTGAGCACTTCGCCGGAGTCGGCGTCCTGGATGATGGCGGGGATGAGGCCGCCGCCCTTGGCGAAATCCAGCTCGATGTCGTCCGTCACGTGTGTCCTCCTAGAGCCGCACCGGGATATCCTGCGCGGCGAGATATTGCTTCGTCTCGTGGATGCTGTACGTGCCGAAGTGGAAGATGCTCGCCGCGAGCACGGCGTGGGCCTTGCCGTCGACGATCGCGTCGGCCATGTGCTGCGGCTCGCCGCAGCCGCCCGAGGCGATCACGGGCACCTCGACCGCTTCTGAGATCGCGCGCGTGAGGGGGAGGTCGTAGCCATTCAGACGGCCATCCGTGTCCATCGATGTGAGCAGGATCTCGCCGGCACCCAGCTCGACGATGCGCTGCGCCCACTCGACGGCGTCGAGGCCGGTGGGGTTGCGACCGCCGTGGGTGTAGACCTCCCATTTGCCCTCGGCTACGCGCTTGGCGTCGATGGCGACGACGATGTTCTGGTTGCCGAAGCGCGGGGCACAGCGCGCGACGACCTCCGGGTCGGCGACGGCAGCGGTGTTGAGCGACACCTTGTCGGCGCCGAGCTCGAGCAGGACGCGCACGTCGTCGGCGCTGCGCACGCCACCGCCGACGGTGAACGGGATGAACACCTGGTCGGCGACGTGGGCGACCATATCGTACACGGTCTGGCGCTCGTCGGACGACGCGGTAATGTCGAGGAAGACGAGCTCGTCGGCACCCTGCGCTTCGTAGACCGAGGCGAGCTCGACGGGGTCGCCGGCGTCGCGCAGCTCGACGAAGGAGATGCCCTTCACGACGCGTCCGTTATCGACGTCGAAACAGGGGATGATGCGTTTGGTGAGCATGGTAATTCTAGTTAAGTCTTGGGGGACACCCCCAGACCCCCGCCAGGGGGCAAAGCCCCCTGGACCCCTGCGGCGCCTCTCGCAAATCTCAGATCTGATCCTAGCTCAACCATGCAGGTGCTCCACAGCGGCGAGGGCCTGGCGCAGGTCGACGCGGCCGTCATAGAGCGCGCGGCCGACGATGGCACCTTCGACGCGGATCCCGGCGAGGCGGACGAGGTGCGCCACCTCCGCGACGCCGCCGGCGGCGATAATCGGCGCGTCGACGGTACGGACGAGCTCCTCGATCACCTCGAAGTTGGGCGAGGTGAGCGTGCCGTCACGGCCGATGTCCGTGTACACGAAGCGGCGCACGCCGAGCGCGACGAGGCGTTCGAACAGCTCATCCGCGCGCTGCTCCGTCGCCTCGCGCCAGCCTTCGACGGCGACGAAGCCGTCGCGGGCGTCGATGGAGACGACGACGCGCTCGCCGTGGCGGCGGGCGGCTTCGCCGGCTATATCGGGGTCACGCACGACCGCGGTGCCGAGGACGACGCGGTCGGCGCCGGCGTCGAGCCAGCGGTCGATGGTGGGGAGATCGCGGACGCCACCGCTCACTTGCACCGGCAGGTCGACCGCGGCAATGATGCGCTCGACGGCTTCGGCGTTCATGGGACGTCCTTCGCGCGCGCCGTCCAGGTCAGCGACGTGGAGACGCAGCGCGCCTTGCTCCACCCAGCCCTGCGCCGTAGCAACGGGATCGTCAGAGAAGACGGTCTCTTTGTCGTAGTCGCCCTGGAGCAAACGGACACAGCGCCCGCCACGGAGGTCGATCGCGGGGATGATCTCCATCAATGGTTCGTGGCGTCAGACGCCGCCGCGACGGCGGCGCAGCTCGCGCTGGATCAGACGCTCCTCCATCTCGCGCCCCCAGAGGAGCGGCGAGACGAAGTTCGAGACGAACTCCCAAGCGAGAAAGACGCCCCAGATCAGCGCGACCCACTGCGCCCAGTTGACGCCGCTGCCTTCGCCGCCGGTGGACCAGTCGAGCAGGACGAAGAGGCCGTTGACGAGCAGGAAGGTGAAGGCATGGCGGAAGAAGCGCAGCCGGCGTCGCACGCGACGGCGCACCTCCCAGTATTCGCGCGTCTGGTCCTGGTCCATGTCGATCACCTCCTCGTCGTCATCGCGGCCGAAGCGCACGCCACCCTCCCACGCATGGAGGTGGATGAAGGGCAGGTCGATATCGACGCCTTCGCCGCCACGCGGGCTCATGCCGTCTTCGCCCTCGAACCCGCGAGCGACGGCTCGCCGCAGTGGCTGGTCAGGAAGTTACGATAGAGCTGCAGGCCGGCGGCGGCGCTCTTCTCCGGGTGGAACTGCGTCGCGACCAGGTTGTCACGCGCGATGGCGGTCGGAAAGCTGATGCCATAGTCGGTGCGGCCGATGACGAGCGACTCGTCCTCGATATCGGCGTAGTAGCCGTGGACGAAGTAGAAGAAGCTCCCGTCCGGGATACCGTCGAAGACGGCGTGCGGACGTACTTGCTGCACGCGGTTCCAGCCCATGTGCGGGATCTTGAGGCCGCTGGCGCGGTCGATCGGCAGGCGGCGCACGCGGCCGGCGACGACGTCGAGGCAGGGGTGCTCGCCGCCCTCTTCGCTCACGGTGAGGAGCGCCTGGAGGCCCATGCAGACGCCGAGAAACGGCCGGTCGTTGCGGATGTACTCGCGCAGGGGCTCGACCATGCCGTGCTCCTGGAGGTTGTGCATGGTGTCGGCGGCGGCGCCAACGCCGGGGACGACGACGGCCGCGGCGGTATCAAGCGCGCGCGGGTCCGAGGTCACCTGCGGTGGGAAGCCGACGTGTTCCACCGCGCGGGCGACGCTGCGCAGATTGCCCGCCCCGTAATCCAGCACGACGACTCGTTTGTCGGTCATGGTGATGGAATTGTAGCACGTGGGAGGAGGGGTGGTTGACGGCCTATCCAAGAGGCGGTAGCATCGAGCCATCGTTATGAGATAGGCGGAGCCTATGCGGCGCGCGCTGTTGGCACTAATCTTGGTTGGTCTGGCCCTCCACGTCGTTCCCAACGCTACTGCTCTTGGGAAAGGCGAGGAAAAGGCCGCAACGTTCACGTTTTCCATCACTGGCGAGACGGGCGATCCGTTGGTCACCGCGATCATGATCGATGCCCTTATCGAGATACCAGCACTCGGCATCACCCAAGCGGCTGATGGTGGCCGGGCAGTGATCGGCGGCCTACCGACCTCGTCCGATCCCGACTGCCCGATACGTGTAGACGTGATCATCAGCGCCGATGGCTACGAGCCGTTCACGTACAAGAATCTCCCTGTCTTTGATGGCACAGACCTCACGCCCAGGTTGCTGCGTGATCGACCGCAGGTGGATGACTTCACAGATCGACCGCTAGCTGGAGCCCAAGTAAATTGCAATACAACCTTGCCGGAGACAGGACGCGGTGAGGCGGAGGCTTCCGGTGACTTCGGCACGCTAGCACTCATGCTTATCGCGCTTGGCGTGCTCCTCCTGGCGACGGCTGGCGGTAGTGCTCTCCTGTTCCGGCACCGACGTAGGTAGGAACGCACCACTCCGACAGCACTCCCCTATCGCCCCCTATAATGTAGGCCCATGAAGCAGATGGACCGGCGGCTGCTGATCCTGATGCGCCTGCGCGAGGAGACGCCCGTGCGCGCGAACGACCTCGCGCAGGAGTGCGAGTGCTCCGTGCGCACGATCTACCGCGACATCGATGCGCTCTGCCAGGCGGGCGTGCCGGTGGCGGCGCTGCCCGGCGAGGGCTATCGCATGGTGCCGGGCTACCATCTGCCGCCGATCACGTTCACCGTCGAAGAGGCGGTGCAGCTTCTGCTGGGCAGCGACCTGGCGCGCGGGCTAGGCACGCCGGAGCAGCGCGAAGCTGCGCGCTGCGCGGCGGCCAAGGTGGAGACGGCGCTGCGACCGGAGACTCGCCTGCAGGTGGACGGGCTGCGCGAGCGGATCCGCGTCTCGCCCTGGATGCAGCAGGAGGCTTCGCCGTGGCTGCCGCTGCTGCAGCAGGGCGTGATTCAGGACCAGGTACTCCGGCTGCACTACCACGCGTTCGGCTCGGACGAGCTGACTGAGCGCAAGGTGGAGCCATACTTCCTCACCTTTTACGACCGCGACTGGCACCTGGTCGCGTACTGCCGCTTGCGCGAAGGAATGCGTGATTTCCGGGCGAGCCGCATCCGGGAGGCCGAGCTGCTGCCCGACCACTTCGAGCGTCCGGCCAATGTCGGTCTATGGACGGACGATGACGAGCCGCTGACGGAGGTCCGCGTCTGGATCGAGGCTGCATCTGTACCCTGGGCGCGCGAGTTGGCGGCCTTCGGCTTCGAGCGAGAGGAGCCCACGGAGGGCGGCTCGGTGTTCGTCTACAGCTATCGGGATCTGCGTCGACTGATGCCCTGGCTGCTCCGGTGGGGCGCGGCGGCGCGGGTGCTGTCGCCGCCGGAGGTGGTGGAGCGGGTGCAGCGCGAGGCGGAGCGCATGGCGCGCAGCTACGCCGAGGGGTAAGGACTACTGACATCCCGTCGTCAAACGTGGCTGGCATACTAGACGTATCTCTTCCGATGGAGGACGCGATGGCCGCGACACCAATCGAAGACTTCAGATCTCACTGGGAGTTCGTTCACGGGATGACGCTCGCCTTCGCGGAAGAGGTACCGGACGAGCGATGGGAGTTCTCACCTCATCCGCGTTTCGCGCCGTTCTGCAAGCAGCTTCGCCATGTCGTGTGTGTGCGTGGCGTCTACAACGACGCGCTCGTCTCCGGCCACGCAGACTTCTCGCGGAAACACGAGCACTACGCCGGAGGCCTGACGCGGGACGATCTCGTACGCGCCCTTGTCGAGCAACATGAGCAGCTTCTCGCGATCGTTGCGAGCCCAGAACTGAACGCGACGATCGAGGCGTTCGGCAGATCGTTCAGCTTCGGGGAGTACACTCATGTGATGATCCAGCACGAATCGATCCATCAGGGCCAGTGGAGCATCTACGCCGCGCTGGGCGGGTTCGAGACGCCGCTGCTGTGGAGGCTGGAGTGGGGGCTGTAGGCGAAGTGCACAGCGGAAGACGGAAGACGGGACATGCTGCAACTCACGGTTGACCTGACGGCGTCAGAGATTCTGCGCGACTGCGCCAAGCGAGGGCTCGTCGTCAAGCTCGAGACTATTGAGCGGGGGCGCCAGGGCGCCCGCCACTGGCATCTTGGGTTTCCCGATATGCCCGGCGTACTTGAGATCACTGACTTGGGCGACACCACGCTACTCAAGGTGGCGGACAATCGCGATGGTGGTTGGGCGAAGGCGCTCGCTCGAGAACTCGCGCGCAACGCGCCGCACTCCTGACATCACGCTGTCACAGCCACGTCGTACGATAGGGCCATCCCGATTGGAGGTCTGCATGATGATCATCTCTGATGAGCTTGTCGCCGCCACCATTGCTGAACGCCGAAGGGCTGTCGAGCAGCTCGTACGACAGCGCAGCGTGGGACTGGAGGGCCCGAGCGTGATCGTCTCGATCCGCGGCAGGCTTGCGCGTGTGCGGTTGAGTCGAATGCATTCGAGTCCAGAGCGATATCGGGGGCAGGTGCCCGTCGCGCCCGACCCGGAGTTGCCCGGATAGGAGGTCATGATGAGCCCGAATGCCTTGCTGGACCAAATCGTCGCCGGAGAGGGCGACGCGCCCCCGTTCGT
>JBAROU010000008.1:0-3203 GCA_049642385.1 Dehalococcoidia bacterium
GGCGCTGGCCGTCAACCTGCGCGCACCGATACAGCTTGCGCGCGCATTGGTTCCCAGCATGGTCGAGCGCGGGTCTGGGCATGTCGTACTGATCTCCTCCCTGAACGGGAAGATCGCCAGTCCCGGCGCTTCGATCTACGGCGCGACCAAGTTCGGCTTGCGGGGCTTTGGTTTCTCCCTGAACGTGGATCTTCGCGGCACAGGGGTTGGGGTTACTACAGTGTTCCCGGGCTTCATCAGCGAGGCTGGGATGTTTCACCGCAGCGGCGTCAAATTGCCGAAGGGCGTCCACACGCGCACGCCCGACGATGTTGCGGCCGCGGTCGTCAAGGGAATCGAGACAGGCAGCATCGAGATCGACGTGGCTCCCGTCTCCCTGCGCTTGGGTGGTTGGCTGTTCGGGATCTCGCCGGCGCTGACCGGCTTCATTCAGCGAAAGCTGGGAGGGGAAACCGTCAGCGAACGGATCGCCGAAGCTCACCGGGCCGAGCACTGAGCCTCACGCCGGTACCTCTCTCGCGGCAGGGTCCCGGATGAAGTCCCGAATCAGCTCAGTCAGGCGATCCGGCTGGTCCTCTGGAACGAACGTGCGTGAGTCGGCAACCCTCTCGAGTCGCGCGTCCGGAAACGCACCCGCGATTCGCTTCGCCAGCTCCCATTTGAAGAAGCGATCCTCGTCGTCCCACGCGAGCAGCACCGGGCGGTTGAAGCTGCCGAGCTTGCGGCCCGCCTCGATCGTGTAGCGGGGAGACATGCCCTTCAGGAACTTCTTCAGGTCGCGACGTACGGCACCGCTGGAGATCATCGGGCGGGCGTATGAATCCATCACGGCGCTCTCGGGCATTTGATTCCAGAGTGCTCCATAGGCGAACGGCAGGCGCCGCAGTGCCCGGATCCGCATCGACTGTGCCAGCTCGAAGATCGCTCCCGGGATCCTCGCGGCGATGCCGAGGTACTTGAACATCGTGGGCGGGAATACCTCGAAGCCGTCGCAGGACGTCAGCACCAGGCGGCCGACTCGGTCAGGATGGCGCGTCACCACCATCTGCGAAAGCGCGCCGCCGCTGTCGTTGCCGACCAGCGTCACATCCGACAATTCGAGCGCGGCAAGGAAGTCGGCGATCAACTGTGCAATTCCGTGAGGAGACAGATCTGAGTCGGGGTTCATGGGCGTCGCGTGTGACCCCAGCGGCCAGTCCGGCGTGATGCAGCGATAGTCCTTCGCGAGTTCCGGCACCACCTTGCGCCAGAGGTCGCCGTTCACGAGCAGGCCGTGCACGAACACCAACGCCGAGCCGCCGCCCCGCTCGCGATAGCTGATCGTGCCAGCCGGCAGGGCCACCTGCTTTTGCTCGCCTAGCTGCGTGGATACCGACATCGATCCCTCCTTCGCCGCTACGGCCGCCGGCCGCAGTAGGATTTACGTACAAACAGTATCTAACATACATACAGTATGAATGTCAAGACGAGAAACCGCAAAGCCGGACAGGCCGAGGCGACCCGCGTGGCTTTGATGGCTGCTGCCAGGGAGATGTTCGCCGAGCGCGGCTATTCAGGCGTTTCGGCCGAGGAGATCGTCGCGCGCGCCGGAGTCACGCGCGGCGCGCTGTACCACCACTTCGAAGGCAAGAAGGGTCTGTTCGCGGCCGTCTACGAGGAGATCGAGCGGGAGACCGTCGAGCGCATCGCTGCTCGCGCGCTGGAGGGCGCGGACATCTGGGACGCGTCGCAGATCGGCTGGCGCGCGTTCCTCGACGAGTGTCGCGATCCGGCCGTCAGTCGCATCGCGTTGCTCGACGCGCCTTCGGTACTCGGGCTGGAGCACTGGCGCGAGATAGCGGACCGCTACGGCGGAGCGATGGTGCGCGCAAATCTCGAAGCCCTGATGGATGCCGGCGAGATCGAACGGCAACCCGTCGTGCCGGCCGCGCGTATCCTGACCGGGGCGCTGATCGAGGGCGCGATTGCGGTGGCGGAGGCACCTGACCCCGATGCGGCGATCGAGCGGATGTCGGGCGCAGTCGAGCGCCTGTTTGCCGGACTACGGTTGAAGACTCAGTAGCTCTCCCGCAGCGTCGCCCAGGTCTCGGCGTCGTGGCCGGGAATGATCAGGGCGTTCGGGTTCTCGCGCCGGTAGAGCTGGATCTCGCGCAAAGACCGCCGCCATTGGTGCTCGTCGGCCATCGCGTAGCCACGACGTTCATCGTCCAGCGTGCGCAGGAGTAACGCCGCGTCGCCGGCCAGTAGGGCCTCGCGGTCCTTCAACCTCAGGATCACGGACTGGTGACCGCTCGCGTGTCCGGGGGTCGCGACCAGGCGCACAGACCCATCTCCGAAGAGGTCGAACGAGCGCCCGAAGGTCGAATACGAGCTGGTCGCAGAACCGCCGTAGGGGACCTCGCGAAAGTCGACGGCAACGTCGAGATGTTTCTTGACGTAGCCCTTTCTGACGCCCTGCTTGTGAAAGGCCTCCCATTCGCCCTCACCCAGCACATACGTCGGCTTGGTGAACTCGGATATGCCCGAGGCGTGGTCGACGTGCAGGTGCGTCATGATCACGACAGCGACGTCGCCAGGGTCGATGCCGCGCGCGCGCAGTTGAGCCGCCACGGCCTGTTCTGGCTTCATCTCGATCGCCCCGCTGTAGAGCCGTCCCAACACCGGACCGAGGTTCTGCTTCGGATCGACGGCGACCGAAGGATGGAAGCCGGTGTCGACCAGGATCAGCCCGGCGCCGGGATGCTCGAGCAGGTAGACGGGGATCGGTAGCCGCCACCAGTTCTCGCGCGAGCCGAACATGGCGCGTATCAATTTCACTGTCCCGCCCGTCGCCGCAATGAACTCCGGCGGCACGAGCATCTCGGCGCACAACAACGGATGCAGCTTGACGCTGGCGCCCTGCTGCCCGCCGGGCAGCGGCCCGGTCAGGGCGGTGGGGTTCGCGACTGCCATCTCAAAAAGACACCTCCACGATCGCTTGAACCTCCATTTTGCCCAGAGGGGCTGGGTCTCGAAAGCGTCGCAATTCTCGGTTGGCGGGGGAAAACGGTACTGCTAGGCTGGATTTCATGCGGCTCGGCAGTCTGTGGCGGGCCGCGGCCACAGTTTTCGCAGCGACAGCTTTGCTGTCCGGCGCCGACTCAACGACGGCCGCGACCCTACCGAATGGATTCGAAGATCAAGTGCTCGCGTCAGGATTGAGC
>JBAROU010000012.1:0-10920 GCA_049642385.1 Dehalococcoidia bacterium
GTCAAAGGCTCAGCCACCCTGCCGTACAGGGGCCGTCGTCGGGCACCACGCCACCCATAGAACCATGACGAGAGCAGGCATCGAACAGTTGCTGTATCTGATGGACGAAGCGTTCAAGGATAATCCATTCCATTCGCTGCTGGCCAATCTACGTTCGGTCGACGAGAAAGATTGGGAGTGGCTGCCGGACGGGGCATCGCGAACGATTCTCCACATTGTTCAGCACGTGGGAGGCGCAAAGACGTGGTACGAGAACCACGCGTTCGGTGAAGGGTCGCTGACCTGGGATGATCCCAGCATCGTGCCTCAGGAGTCGGCACCAGCCGTGATGATCGACTGGCTACGCGCCTCGCACCAGCGATGGCGCAGCAGCGTCGCGTCGCTCGAGGACGATAGCGAGCTGGCGCGGAACCGGAAGGCGCCGTGGGGAACCGATGCCCAGACGCGATGGCTGATCAACAACATGATCCAGCACGACCTCTATCACGCGGGCGAGATCAACCATTTGCGCGCTCTGCACCAGCGGAACGATGAGTAGCGCGAACGAACGAGAGAGCATGTACCGAACGCAGGATCACGACAGGAGCAACGCTACAGGACAGGCCAGATGACATCGCTGGCAGACGAGGATCAAGAACGCAGGATGAGTAGATCCGCGATCGAGCAATTGGTGTTCATGATGAACACCGCATTTGAGGGCGACCCTGCGAGGCCACACCAGAGCTGGCACGCCGTCCTCGTGAACCTGAGCTCGCTACAGCCTGAGGACTGGGATTGGATCCCGCCCGGCGGCCGGCGGACGGTCCGGAGGCTCTTGCTTGAGCTTGGCACTTCCAAGTACGTGTGCGACAGCAAGGCGTTCGGAGACGGCTCGATCGACTGGGACACGCCGGGCTCCATTCCCTCCGTCGACATCGCGGACTGGGATGACATCGTGCGCTGGCTCAGCGAGGCTCACCGTCGTCTCCGCGATCACGTCGCGGAGCTCGAAGATGACACCCAACTGCGCCACCCACGGCCGAGCTACTGGGGCGAGGAACGCGAAATTCGCTGGCAGGTCAACACGATGATCCAGCACGACCTGTACCACGCGGGCGAGATCAACCACATCCGAGCGCTTCGCCAGGAGAATGACTAGTGACGACGCAGGTTAGCGGAACTGCCCTTTCCTCTCACGCGGTGCAGGCGCTCTCGGCGCGGCTGGGGGAGCCGGAGTGGCTCCTGAAGCGTCGCCTGGAGGCCTGGCGCCTCTTCGAAGAGGCGCCCATGCCCGATCCGCTCTCGGAGGAGTGGAAGCGCATCGACGTGGACCGCCTGACGCTGGACGGCCTGGCGCCGTTCGCGCCGACGCGCACCTCGATTACTGGCGCCGACGGCCTGCCCGCCGAGCTGCGCTCGCTGTGGGACGAGGCGGACGTCGTAGCGGGTCGCGTCGTCCAGCACGATAGCGATGTCGTCCACACCGCGCTCGATGTCTCCCTTGCGCAGCAGGGAGTGATCGTCACTGACCTGCACACAGCCGCCCGCAAGCACGAAGCCTTGGTGCGCGAGCGCATGGGCTCCGTCGTCTCGCCAGGCGAATGGAAGTACCAAGGCCTGCGCGGCGCGCTCTGGACCGGCGGCTGCTTCGTCTACGTGCCGCAGGGCGTTGAAGTCGAGCTGCCGATCGAATACGCCATCGGCCTTTCGACGCCGAACACAGGGCTCTTCCCGCACCTACTCATCGTCGCGGAGGCGAACAGCTCGGTTACAGTGATCCAGGAAGAGCTTTCGCCGCCCCTCGACGGCCTGAACGTCGTTGCGGGCGCGGTCGAGATCATCGCCGGCGACGGTGCGCGCGTGCGCTTCGTCGACACGCAGCGCTGGGGCGCCAGCGTGCAGAACTTCTTCACGATGCGCGCGCACCTGGGCCGCGACGCCACGTTCCAGCCGACCCTGCTTGGGCTGGGCGGCGCGCTGACGAAGTCGCGGCTGGACGTGCTGCTCGACAAGCCTGGCGCGAAGGCCGAGCTGCTGGGCCTCTTCTTCGGCGGCGACGACCAGCGCTTCGATTACGACACGCGCCAGGACCACGTCGCGCCGCACACGGAGAGCGATCTGCTCTTCAAGTCGACGCTGACCGACCGCGCGCGGCTGGCCTGGAACGGTGTGGTCGATATCCGAGAGTCGGCCAGCAAGTCGGCGGCGAACCAGACGAGCCGCAACCTGCTCCTGAGCGATAAGGCGAGCGCGTCGCCGACGCCGATCCTGGAGATCTCCGCTTACGACGTCCAGCGCTGCTCGCACGGCGCCACGGTAGGGCCCGTCGACCCGGAGCAGATCTTCTACCTCCAGTCGCGCGGCATCCCGCACGAGGAGGCGGAGCGCATGCTCGTCGAGGGCTTCTTCGCCGAGGTGCTGGAGCGCATCCCCTCGGAGCCGCTCCAACAGCGCGTGCAGGCCGTCCTACACCGCAAGCTCGGTTGGTAGAGCGAACGCACACTACAACACGACAGGGGGGAACATGGCCGAATTCGTCAAAGTCGCATCGACCGCCGACGTCACACCGGGCAAGATGCACGCTTACCAGGTGAACGGACGCCAGATCCTGGTGTGCAACGTCGAGGGGACGTACTACGCTATCGATAACCTGTGTACGCACGACGGCGGCACGCTCGATGAGGGCGAGCTGGATGGCGAGCAGGTCGAGTGCCCGCGCCACGGCGCGCTTTTCGACGTGAAGACCGGCCGCCCGATGGCGCTACCGGCGGTGCAGCCGGTGCAAGCGTATCCAGTGCAGGTCGAAGGCGATGAGATCCGGGTGCAAGTAGAGGAGTAGGAACAAGGAACATGACGACACGAACGTTCGCGCCGTGGGTGGAGCCGATCGCGGCTGCGTTCCAGCGGCAGCGCGCTGAGCTGGCTGAGTTGGTGCGATCGATCCCGCTCGAGGCGTGGGATCGCCCTAGTCCGAATGAGGGCTGGACGTATCGGGACCTGCTGGGCCACGTCGCCACGCGTGATCCACGCAGCATGCGCCTCGTACTTGAGGCTGTAGTCACGAAGAACCCCCTCGATCCCGCACAACTGCTTAGCGAGGAGGAGAGCCCGATCAACAATCAACTTCTCGCTGAGGTGCGGGATTTTGCCATTGAGCAGATGGTCGCGTACATCGATGCTGACACGAGCGGACTGCTGGACCTGCTTGCGAAACTGGGCTCGGACGACAAGGACCTGCGCCAGGCTGAGTTTCCGATAAGCCTGAGCGAAGCGCTTGGCATGATGCCACAACATGACCGGATGCACATGGAGCAGCTCCGCACTTCCCTCGAGGCCAAGGCATGACGACCCGCACCTTCGTAGCGTGGCTCGAACCCATCGCAGCCCAGCTGGCGGTGGGGCGAGCGAAACTCGCCGGCTTCGCCCGCGGCCAGCCCGCCGAGGTGTGGGACAAGCCGACCAGCTATGAAGGCTGGACGTGCAGGGATCTGCTTGCACACCTGGCGGGCGACACCGGAAAAGGATCGTCTGCGGCTATGCGGGCGGCTGTTACTCGCCAGACGCTTGATCCTGTTCCCTTTGCCGCCGGCGTCGATGCGCTCAACGCTCGCGATATTGAGAAGCGAAGGGATCGTAGCGTTGACGAGCTCGTTGCGGAGATCGAAGCCGATGGTGAGGAGTGGCAGGAGCTACTCTCGCAGCTTACAGAGACCGATGAAGAGCTGCGGTGGGCGGGCTTTCCGTTCAAGCTGGGCGAGTATCTGCGCATCCTCGCGCAGCACGATCAGGATCATCTAGCGGATCTGCGCACCGCGCTCGAGGCCAGCGCATGATGACACGAACCTTCGCGCCGTGGGTGGAACCTGTCGCCGAGCGGCTGCGCGAGGAGCGGGCGCAGGTGGTCGCGTTCGCTCGATCGCAGCCGGCTGAGGCCTGGAGCCGTCCCGCCCCGAACGAAGGCTGGACGTGCAAAGACCTACTCGCCCATATCGGCGGCGGCAACGATCAGATGTTTCAGGAGGTCCTGCGGGCTGTCGTCGCGCGGGAGCAGCTGGATCCGGCGGTGCTTCGCCCGGACACGGACGCGGCAAACAGACGTGAAGTAGACGCGCGGCGCGGCTGGCCGGTCGAACAGGTGATCGCGGAGCTGGAGTCGACCGGTGATGAGATCCAAGCGCTGCTCGCGGGCGTCCGTGAGGAGGACCAGGGCCTGCGCGCGGAAGGTTCGCCGATCACGCTGGGTGACTTCATGCGCATCGTTTACAAAGAAAGCCACGACATTGAGCACCTGGCGCAACTTCGCAAGGCGCTCGGAGAGAACAAGGAATCATGAACGGCATAGACATCCTACGTATCCGCGAAGACTTCCCGATCCTGCGCCGTGAGGTGCATGGGCGGCCCCTGGTCTACTTCGACAACACGGCGACGACACAGAAGCCGCAGCAGGTAATCGACGCGTTGGTGGAGTACTACAGCAGCTACAACGCTAACATCCACCGCGGCATCCACGCCCTCGCTGAAGAGGCGACGGCGCGCTACGAGGAAACTCGCCAGAAGACCGCCGACTTCATCGGCGCGCCCGGGCCGGAGACGATCGTCTTCACGCGCAACACCACGGAGTCGATCAACCTCATCTCGCATTCGTGGGGACGCAAAAACCTGCGCGCCGGTGACGAGATCGTGCTCTCCGTGATGGAGCACCACAGCAATCTGGTGCCCTGGCAGATGCTGGCAAAGGAAACCGGCGCCACGCTTCGCTACATCGACATCGACGATGAAGGGCAGCTTGTCTGGGCCGATGTCGAGCGCTTGATCGGCGAACACACGAAGCTCGTCGCGATCACACAGATGTCGAACGTGCTCGGCACGATCAACGACGTGCGGCGCATCGGCGAGATCGCGCACCGGCACGGCGCGCTGATCCTCGTCGACGCGGCGCAGAGCGTGCCCCATATGCCCGTGAACGTTCAGGAGCTCGACTGCGACTTCCTGGCATTCTCCGCCCACAAGATGCTCGGCCCCACGGGCGTCGGCATCCTCTACGCCCGCCAGGAGCTGCTCGAGTCGATGGACCCGTTCCTGGGCGGCGGCGAGATGATCAAACGCGTCCGGCTCGAGGAGTCGACGTGGAACGACGTACCGTGGAAGTTCGAGGCAGGTACACCCAACATCGGCGACGTCTGCGCCTTCGGTGCGACGCTCGATTACCTGAACGAGCTCGGTATGGCGAACGTGCGCGAGCACGAGATCGTGCTCGTCAGGGCGGCGCTGCGCAAGCTCTCACAGGTGCCGGACGTGACGATCTACGGGCCGGAGAGCGCTGAGGCGAAAGGCGGCGTCGTCGCGTTCAACGTCGGCGACATCCACCCGCACGACCTCGGGACGGTGCTCGACCGCCACGGCGTCGCGGTTCGGGCCGGACACCACTGCGCGCAGCCGCTCATGGCCCGGCTGGGCTGCGTGGCGACCGCCCGCGCGAGCTTCTATGTGTACAATACAGTGGAGGAACTTGACACCCTGATCGAAGGCATCGAAGCGACGAAGAGGTTGTTCCGTGCGCCCACCAGCACCAGAGCCTGAGTTCGATGAGCTCTACCGCGAGCTCATCCTGGACCATTATCGTAGCCCGCGCCACCACGAGGCGTTGGCGGAGCCGGACGTAGTCGCGGAAGGCTACAACCCGCTCTGCGGCGACGAGCTGGAGATCCAGCTTCGCTTCCAGAACGGCACGGTGAGCGACGTAGGCGTGTACGGACGCGGCTGCTCGATTAGCCAGGCCTCCGGCTCGATGCTCACGGACGCGATCGTCGGGCGGCCGGTGGATGAAATCCGGCGTCTGATCGATGGCTTTACGCATATGCTGACGAAGCCGGATGAGCCGGCGCCCGAGGAGCTCGGTGACCTGGAAGCGTTCCAGGGCGTCGCGAAGTTCCCCGTGCGCGTCAAGTGCGCGACCCTCGCCTGGCATACGCTGGAAGACGGTCTCAACCAGCGCGAGGCCGCCGGCACCGGCGTTGTCCAGCACGAGGAGTAGGATGGAGGTATCCACATGATGCAGGTTGTGACCGAAGAGCTGGTGCGCGAGCAGCTCGAGGACGTGTTCGACCCGGAGTTGCGCATGAGCATCGTCGAGCTGGGCCTCGTCTATGATGTCGAGGTCAACGACGGCACGGTGAAGGTGACCTACACGCTGACGACGGCCGCCTGCCCGCTGGGCCCCGTGATCGACGCCCAGATACAGGACAAAATCATCGAGTTGCCCGGCGTCAAAGAGGTCGTGTCGGAGATCACGTTCACCCCGCCTTGGGACCCCCGCACGATGGCGAGCGACGAGGTCAAGATGCAGTTAGGCATCTGGTAGCATCTGACCGGCCGGAGGCGTTGTCTCGTATGATGCGTCCAGCTTCCCCGTTTAGCACTGAGATGCCGCGCAGGCGCTAGCCCGCGCTGGCTGTTTCGCGAACCGCATAGACTTTGTGATGTGTGGTACAATGGCGGCCACTATTGCGGCCTCTGAGGAATCACATGGAGCAATTTAGCCCGCTCTACCGTCCAGAACAGGAGCATGACGCCTGTGGCGTCGGCTTTGTCGCCGATTCCTCCGGCAAGCGTGACTATCGCATTCTGGATATGGCGATTGAGTGCGTCACGAACGTGACGCACCGCGGCGCTGTGGACGCCGACGCCACCACCGGCGACGGCGCGGGCGTGCTCTTCCAGATCCCAACCGAATTCTTCGCGGGCGAGGCGGCTCGCCTGGGCGGCCGGCTTGACCGGCCGGAAGACCTTGCCCTGGGCATGATCTTCCTCCCCGGTCGCGATGACGCTGCCGCAACGCTGAGCCGCGAAGCGCTCGAGCGCGCGGCGCGCGACGAGGGCCTCCACGTGCTCGGCTGGCGCGAAGTGCCGGTCGACTCCTCGGTGCTGGGTGACGTCGCCGCGCGCAGCCAGCCACGCATCGAGCAGGTGCTGCTCGGTCGCCGGCCCGGACTGAGCGACGAGGAGTTCGAGCGCGTGCTCTTCCTCGTGCGCAAGGAAGTCGAGCGCTGGGCGGTGGCTGAGGCGGCTGACTGCTACATCGCCTCGCTCTCCCATCGCACGGTCGTCTACAAGGGGCTGCTGGTCGCGCACCAGCTCAAGAAGTTTTACCTCGACTTGCGCAACACGGAGTTCAAGACATCGCTCTGCGTCTTCCATCAACGCTACGCGACGAACACGTTCCCCGACTGGATCCGCGCGCAGCCGTTTCGCATGCTCGCCCACAACGGTGAGATCAACACGCGCCAGGGCAACAAGAACTGGATGCGCGCCCGCGAGCCGGAGCTGCACTCCTCGGTCTGGGGCGAGCAAGTCGATCTGCTCAAGCCGGTGATCCAGCCACTCGGCAGCGACTCAGGCGAGCTGGACAACGCGCTGGAAGCGATCGTGCTCTCCGGCCGCGACCCGCTGCACGCGATGACGATGCTAATCCCCGAGGCGTGGGAAAACATGCCCAACATGCCCAAGCAGCACAAGGACTTCTACGAGTACCACGCGTGCCTGAGCGAGCCGTGGGACGGCCCGGCCGGTATCGCGTTCAGCGATGGGATCGTCGTCGCCGCATCGCTCGACCGTAACGGCCTGCGTCCGGCGCGCTACGTGATTACGAGTGACGGCATCGTCGTCATGGGCTCTGAAGTGGGCATGGTCGAGCTCGCCGACGAGCAGATCGTCGAGAAGGGGCGCCTTGGCCCGGGCAACATGATCGCGGTCGATACGGCGCAAGGGAAGCTACTCAAGAACAACGCTATCAAGGACGAGGTCTCCGGTCGCAAGCCCTACGGCGAGTGGGTGTCCAAACACCTGCTCCACCTGGACGACTACCTGAAGACGTGCTCGATAGAGACGATCCAGCCCGAGCACAACCTCACGCAGCAGCAGGTCGCCTTCGGCTACACGCGCGAGGAGCTCCAGTACGTGATCAAGCCGATGGCCAACGACGGCAAAGAGCCCGTCGGCTCTATGGGTGATGACACGGCGCTGGCCGTGTTCGCCAAGCAGAAGCGCCTGCTGTCGTACTACTTCAAGCAGAAGTTCGCCCAGGTGACGAACCCGCCGATCGACTCGCTGCGCGAGGAGCTGGTGATGTCGCTGGACGTCTATCTCGGCCAGCGGCGCAGCTTGTTCGAAGAGACGCCGGAGCATGCGCGCCTCCTGCACCTGAGCAGCCCGCTTATGGTGAACGAGGAGATCGACGCGATCAAGGCGATTAACGGTAATCACTTCTCCGCCGAGGTGATCCCGTGTCTCTTCCCTGTGCCTGACGGCCCCGGTGGCCTGGAACCGGCGCTCCGCCGCGTCTGTGAGGCCGCCTCCGAAGCTATCAATCGCGGCACGAACATCCTGGTGCTGAGCGACCGCAATGTCGATGCTGCGAACGCGCCGATCCCGATGCTGGTCGCCGTGGGCGCAGTGCACCACCATCTGATCCGCGAGGGCAAGCGCATGCGTGTGAGCATCGTCGTCGAGACCGCGGAGGCGCGCGACATCCACCAGATCGCCCTGCTCATCGGCTACGGCGCCAGCGCCGTGAACCCGTACCTGGCGTTCGAGACGATTGGCAACATGTTCTTCTCAGGCGCCTTCAAGGACATGCCCGACATCAACAAGGCGCTCTCCAAGTATCACAGCGCCATCGACGCCGGCGTGCTCAAGATCATGTCGAAGATGGGCATCTCCTGCGTCTCGTCCTACCAGGGCGCGCAGATCTTCGAAGCGATCGGCATCGGCCAGGACGTGATCGACGTCGCGTTTGCCGGCACGCCGTCGCGCGTCGGGGGCATCGGCTTCTGCGAAATCGGCGAGGACGTACTGGCGCGCCACAAGCAGGCCTTCCTCCCGAACGATGGCGTGCAGCTCGGCGATGGTGGCTTCTATAAGTTCCGCAAGGAGGCCGATTACCACGGCTTCAACCCGCAGACGGTGCGCGCCCTCCACAAGGCGATGGAGACGGACGAGCGCGAGGACTTTGAACACTACCTCGAGCGAGTGGAGCGACCGGGCCATCCCTCGGACCTGCGCGACCTGCTGCGCTTCAAGCAAGGCGCGCCCATCCCGCTCGACGACGTGGAGCCGATCGGCGACATCATGACGCGCTTCGCTACGGGAGCGATGTCGCTCGGTGCGCTCAGCCCGGAGGCGCACGAGACGATCGCCATCGGCATGAACCGCATCGGCGGCAAGAGCGACACTGGTGAGGGTGGCGAAGAGCTGCGTCGGCTGTACGAGCGCCGCAACGGCGACGACTCCAACAGCCGGATCAAGCAGGTCGCGTCCGGGCGCTTCGGCGTGACGCCGATGTACCTGGCCGAGGCGGCGGAGCTCGAGATCAAGATGGCGCAGGGCTCCAAGCCCGGCGAAGGCGGCCAGCTGCCCGGCCACAAAGTATCGGCGTACATCGCCGATATCCGCCACACGCTGCCCGGCACGCCGCTCATCTCGCCGCCGCCGCACCACGACATCTACAGCATCGAGGATCTGGCGCAGCTGATCTACGACCTGAAGATCGTGAACCCGCGCGCCAGGGTCTGCGTAAAGCTTGTCGCTGAGGAGGGCGTCGGCACCATCGCGGCGGGTGTCGCGAAAGGCTACGCCGATACGATCCAGATCTCAGGCGACTCCGGTGGCACAGGCGCCTCACCGCTCAGTTCGATCAAGAACGCCGGCCTGCCCTGGGAGCTTGGCCTCGCCGAGACCCAGCAGGTGCTGGTGCAGAACGACCTGCGCAGCCGCGTCGTCTTGCGCACAGACGGCGGCATGCGCAGCGGCCGCGATGTAGTCGTCGCGGCACTGCTAGGCGCCGAGGAGTACGGCTTCGGGACGGCGGCGTTAGTGGCCGTCGGCTGTCTGATGGCGCGCCAGTGCCACCTGAACACCTGCCCCGTCGGTATCGCTACCCAGCGCGAAGATCTCCGTAAGAAGTTCACCGGCACGCCGGAGGACGTCGTGCGCTTCTTCGGCCACATAGCTGAAGAGGTGCGCGAGATTCTGGCGGAGATAGGCGTCCGTAGCCTGGGCGAGGTGATCGGGCGCATGGACCTGCTCGAGCCGGTCGACGACATCGACGACAAGCGCGCCCGCATGCTCGACCTGCGCCCGCTGCTCTGGGTGCCCGAGGACGAGCGACCGCTCCGCTCCACCCAGGACCGCAACGACCGCGACGAGGTGCCGCTCGATGATGTGATCCTGCGCGATATCGGCGAGGCGCTGGAGCGCGGCGAGCCGGTGCAGCGCTCGTACGAGATCCGGAACGTGCACCGTACCGTCGGCGCGCGCATTGCCGGCGAGATCGCGCACTGCTATCGCGCCGATGGCTTGCCCGCGGGCACGATCGAGCTGAACTTCACCGGCAGCGCCGGCCAGAGCTTCGGCGCGTTCTGTTACCGAGGCCTGCGCATGATCCTTACAGGCGAGGCGAACGACTACGTGTGTAAGGGCATGGGCGGTGGCGAGGTTGCCTTGCGGCCGCCCGCGAACGCCCCGTACAAGAGCCACGAGAACGTGATCATGGGCAACACCGTGCTCTACGGCGCCACCGGCGGCCTCCTCTTCGCCGCGGGGCGCGCCGGCGAGCGCTTCGCCGTGCGCAACAGCGGCGGCAAAGCCGTCGTCGAAGGCGTGGGCGATCATGGCTGTGAGTACATGACCGAGGGCGTTGTGGTCATCCTGGGCGAAACCGGACGCAACTTCGGGGCGGGCATGTCGAATGGCATCGCCTATGTGCTCGATGAGCACGGCGCCTTCCCCGCTAACCTCAATCCGGAGCTGATCGCCATCGCGCGTGTAAAGGCAGACGCCGACGTCGAGATCCTGCGAGAGCTGATCGAGAGCCACGTTCAGCTCACCGGCAGCGCGCGGGGCGCGGACATCCTCGAGCGCTGGGCCCACTACCTGCCGCTCTTC
>JBAROU010000025.1:0-10080 GCA_049642385.1 Dehalococcoidia bacterium
GCGCGGTGCCGGACGCCTGGTTCGCGGACGAGGTGGACCGTCAGGGCTTCGCGGGCGATCCCCGGCGTGCCAGCGCGGAGCTGGGGGAGCGACTGCTGGAGCGCGTGACGGCGTACTGGGTGGGGGAGCTGCGGCGGATTGCTGAGACGCCGGGCTAGGTAGAAGATCCCTACACAAAGGCGCCCTGCTAGTCAGTTGAAGTAGCCGTGGTAGTTCATAGTCGCGATGGCATCCCAAACAGTGGGCTCCTCGACCGGCTGACGGTGGCGACTTGATATCTCAACGTTTCGGCGCTGCTCTCACGGTGGCGGCGAGTCGATCGAATGCTTCTCTATCCTTCGCTAGGACCAGATTCACCTCGACCTTTCCGGAATTGCCGTCGATCGTCATCCGGGAACTACCGTTGTGGACAAAGAGGAACGGCCCGTTGCCCTGACCGCGAAGCACGAAGATTCCTGAACTCGGGTCTGGCTCGATGTAGCTAATGTTGCCATATGCTACCCGCGGGCCAGGCGCATCCACATCAGCGAGCGGCCAGACGCCTGGTGGCTCGTCTACCTGTCGTATGCTGGCAATGATATCGTCAGCCTCAGCGCGCAGCGCACTGCCAATCGTGTCTACCAGCACCTCGCCGCTGTTCGCGTCGATCATCATGCCTGATCCCGCTTCGCTCTCATCGGTAACGACGATCACCGGCCCGCCGCCGGGCTTCTCGACGCTCTCCGGCGGCGCATAGGTGGCTCCGGCGAAAAGTCCAGAATCTTCTGCAGGCTGGACGATGGAAATGTTTCCGAACCTTAGGCGCGACTGGGCGCCTTCGGTGCTCTCCGGCCCGAAGGCGGACCAGCCGAACCAAGCAGCGACTCCAATGGCAGCGAGAGCCAAGAGGGTTGTGACAAAGGCTCGTGTGGCTTTCATGGCGACCTCCGTCCTAGGCCGAGTAAATTGTACCTCGCCGGTGGCAGCGCGTGTCATGTGAGCTCCCTTCACTCCTACTGCGTATGACGGCCTTGAAGGCCGCTTTTGTTCCCATCGAGACTTTCTAGCTCTGCGTTTGGCCCACCGCCCCAAAGGCCCTAATTTAGCTCTTGCGCGTAGTCGAACACTTATGCTATTCTATGGCCGAATTGACCGCGCTCCTCCCGGCGCTAGATTCGGAAAAGCTCGGCGGGAGGAGCCGCCCGGACGGGCGCCCGTTTGGGCGCTCGGAGACTCGCCTCAGGAGAGAAGGAGGCCCTGCATGGCAAAGAACAGTACGAATGGGCACAACGAACAGAGCGCGCTGGACCTGGCGTTGGGCCAGATCGAGAAGCAGTTCGGCCAAGGGGCGATCATGCGCCTGGGCGAGGCGAAGGCGCTCCATATCGAGGCGATCCCGACGGGCGCGCTGTCGCTTGACCTGGCGCTGGGCATCGGCGGCGTGCCGCGCGGGAGGATCACGGAGATCTTCGGGCCGGAGTCGGCGGGCAAATCGACGCTAGCGCAGCACATCATCGCGCAGGCACAGGCGCTGGGCGGGATGGCGGCGTATATCGACGTTGAGCACGCGCTGGAGCCGATCTACGCGGCGGGCATCGGGGTGCAGGTAAACGACCTGCTGGTGTCACAACCGGACACAGGCGAGCAAGCGCTCGAGATCGCGGAGGCGCTTGTGCGGAGCAATGCGATTGACATCGTCGTCGTCGATAGCGTGGCTGCGCTGGTGCCGCGGGCGGAGATCGAGGGTGACATGGGTGATTCGCTGCCCGGCCTCCAGGCGAGGCTGATGTCGCAGGCGCTGCGCAAGCTGACGGGCGCGATCGCGCGCTCGAAGACAGCGGTGATCTTCATCAACCAGCTCCGCGAGAAGATCGGCGTCGTGTTCGGCAACCCGGAGGTAACGCCGGGCGGGCGGGCGCTCAAGTTCTACAGCTCGGTGCGCATCGATATTCGCAAGATCGAGACGCTGAAGCACCAGACGCAGGTGATCGGGAGCCGGGTACGGGCGAAGGTGGTGAAGAACAAAGTCGCCGCGCCGTTCCGGATGGCGGAGTTCGATATTCTCTTCACAGGCGCGCACGCAGGGATTAGCCGCGAGGGTGATCTGATCGACCTGGCGGTGGAGTACGAGATCGTGAAGAAGCTAGGGGCGTTCTTCAGCTACGGAGACCTGCGCCTGGGCCAGGGCCGCGAGAACTCGAAGGCGTATCTGCGGGAGAATCCGGCGCTTGCGCTGGAGCTTGAGCAGCAGATACGGGCGGCGTCGGACCTACCGACGCCGGTGGCCAGGTCGGCGGCGTCGGTGGCAGAGGGGCAGGAGCAGCCGGAAGCGGAGGAACAGCCGGTCGAGTAGCCGCACGCGCCAGGAGTGGTACGATAAAGCAGGCTAGAGGGAGGTCTCTCTAGCCTGTTGTGTTTGCAACGCGGTTCGACTATGCTTGCGCCGTCAGCGAGGCGTACGATGGAGCGGGAGCGCTAGCTTGACGAACAATCCTGTTGCTTCGGCACGATTCTGGATTCAACTCGCAATAACGGGCGGGTTCCTTGTCCTTCTCATGTGGCGCGTCGACATCGGCGATGCGCTGGGTACGCTACCCGATGCGAACTGGGCCTGGGTGCTGCCCGGGCTGGTCATCTTCACCGCGGCGAAGGCGGTACATACGCTGCGCTGGCGCGTGTTCATCGGCCCGAACCGCGACGTGCCGTTCACCGGCCTGCTGGGTATCTTTCTGGTTCACAACATGGCGAACGCGGTGTTGGTGCTGCGCGCCGGTGACGTCTTGCGTATCCAAGCGACGTCGCAGCGGTACAACATCCCGCGCAGCGAGCTGACGGCGATGGTGATCGTCGTCGAGACGCTGCTGGATGGCTTCGCCTTTATCATGCTCGTCGCGATCGCGTTCGCGCTGGGGCAGGTGACGGGCGTGTTACGCGGGACGTTCTGGGGCATGGCGGGGCTGGCGCTGTTGGGCCTGACGCTGGGCGTCGCTACGGCGCGCTTCGTGAACCCGGATATCGTGGAGCGGATCTACCCGCTTCGCTGGCTCTCACGTGATGTCCGTGAGCGAGCAAAGGTGCTGCTGAGGCAGTTCCTGGCGGGCATGCGCACGCTGCGCGACCCGCGGCTGGCTGTTCCGGCGGTGGCGTTGTCGCTGGGCGGGTGGTTGCTGGAGGGGTCCTCGTACTGGTTCTTTGGACAGGCGTTCGGACTGAGCCTGAACTTCGGAGCGTATCTACTCATCATGATGACGGCGAACTTCGCCGTGTCGATCCCGCTCACGCCTTCGGGCATCGGCCCGTACGAGGTGGCGACGCAGGAGCTGATCGTGCTGATGGGCGCTGACCGCGCGGTGGCGGCGGGCTTCGCGATCGGGATCCACCTCTGTTTTATCTTCTGGATCACGCTGACGGGCCTGCTGGCGATGTGGCTAACGAAGCTGAGCCCAGGTGATATCTTTTACGTCAAGCAAGACGATGACGCGGAGCCTAGCACGCAACCGGGCGCGACATGATCGTCACAGCGGTCGAGCGGCAGCGGTATCGTAAGCGCGTGGGCGTGTTTGTCGATGGCGAGCTGACGCTCACGCTTGGCGCTGAGCTAGCGGCGGAGCGAGACGTACGGCCGGGCCGCACGATCACGCGCAGCGAGATCGCGGCGCTGGCGGACGCGGAGGCGAAGCGCGGCGCGTTGGAATCGGCGCTGCGGTTGCTGGCGCATCGACCTCGCAGCGAGAAGGAGCTGCGCGATCGGCTCGCGCGGAAGGGCTTTCTTGGGCAGCCGATCGATGAGGCGATCGTACGGCTAAGGGAGCTGGGTTACCTGAACGATGCGGCGTTCGCCCGCTTCTGGATCGACACGCGCCAGACGATGCGACCGCGCTCGCAGCGGCTCCTGACGAGCGAGCTGCGCTGGCGGGGTATCGAACAGGAGCTGGCGGTCGAGGTGACGGCAGACATCTCGGACGATGACGCGGCATACGATGCGGCGTCGCGAAGGCTCGGGTCGCTGCGAGGGCTTGAGTACCAGCGCTTTCGCGAGCGCCTGGGCGGTTTTCTCACTAGGCGGGGCTTTGGCTACGAGATCGCGCGGCGCACGATCGAGCGCTGCTGGGCGGAGCTTGCAGGAGAGGACGGGCATGAGGGAGGCACTCACGCCCCATAGGGGGAACCTGGCCTCTTGCCCATGCTATTCCTGCCATAGGCTCTCTCATTCTCCTCTGAATTGACGTTCCTTGACACCCTGAGAGCCCGCGCGTATCATGAAGTGAACGCAGCCCTGCGAAAGGGCGTTCTATAGCATTAGGAGGTCGAATCGAAGAAAGGGTGAGGTGAACCATGATTACCATCGTGCTGAGCGTCGGAGTCGGCGTTCTGGCGCTGGTGGTCGGGGCTCTTATCGGATACACCCTGAAGGTCCGAGTCGGCAGAGGCCAGGTGGAGGCGGCGGAGCAGAAATCGTCGCGTATCCTGGCGGAAGCAGAATCGAAGCAAAGGGAAACGCTTCTTGAAGCGAAAGAGGAGGCAATACGGCTACGAAGCCAGGCGGAGACTGAACTCAAGACGCGGCGGGACGAAGTCCTGCGGCTTGAGCAGCGCGTCGCCTCCAAAGAGGAGAGCCTAGACCGCAAAATCGAAGCGCTGGAGCATCGAAACGAAGAAGTAGAGAACAAGCGCGCACAACTCGATAAAGATAAGGAAGCCCTAGGGGAGCTGCGCCAGCGGCAGCTCCAGGAGATCGAACGCGTCTCCGGCCTGAGTTCGGAAGAGGCGCGCGAGTTGCTTCTGAAGGAGCTGGACAAGGAGATCCGGGAGGACGCCGCCCGGCGCCTACGCCTGATCGAGCTGGAGACGAAGGAGAACGCAGACCGGCGTTCGCGCGATATCCTGGCGACTGCTATGCAGCGCCTCGCCACGGACGTGGTTGCGGAAACGACCGTCTCGGTCGTGCCCATTCCGAGCGATGACATGAAGGGCCGGATTATCGGCCGCGAGGGCCGCAACATCCGCGCGCTCGAGGCGGCGACGGGCGTTGATCTGATTATCGACGACACGCCGGACGCTGTCGCGCTGGCGAGCTTCGACCCGGTGCGGCGCGAGATCGCGCGAGTCGCGCTGACACGCCTGGTGACGGACGGCCGCATTCACCCGACGCGCATCGAGGAGATGGTAGAGAAGGCGCGCGCGGAGGTGGACGAGACGATCCGCGAGGCGGGCGAAGAGGCGGCCATCGAGGCGAAGTGCCCTGGCCTGCACCCCGAAATCATCAAGGTGTTCGGGCGGCTGAAGTTCCGGACGTCGTACGGGCAAAACCAGCTCAAGCACGCCATCGAGAGCGCGCACATCGCCGCGATGATCGCGGAGGAGGTGGGCGCGGACGCGGTCGTGGCACGCCGGGGCGCGCTGCTGCACGACATCGGTAAGGCGATCGACCACGATGTCGAAGGCACGCACGCGCTGCTCGGCGCCGAGCTGGCACGGCGGTACAACATGGGCCCGGAGGTTGTGAACTGCATCGAATCGCACCACGACGAAGTCGAGGCCGAGTCGATCGAGGCGATCATTGTACAGATCGCGGACGCGGCGAGCGGCAGCCGGCCGGGCGCGAGGATGGAGACGCTGGAGCACTACATCCAGCGGCTCCACGCGCTGGAGAACGTGGCGAACGAGTTCGCCGGGGTCGAGAAGGCGTTCGCGATCCAGGCCGGTCGCGAGATCCGCGTCATCGTGAAGCCGGACCAGATCGACGACGTGGAGGCGATGCGGCTGGCGCGCGACGTGAGCAAGAAGATCGAGGAGTCGCTGGAGTACCCGGGCCAGATCAAGGTCACGGTGGTACGCGAGACGCGCGCGACGGACTACGCGCGCTAGGCCGGCGAACGGCGTCGATCGTGGCTGCGCGATGGCGAAGGAGCTGCGCACGGAGATTGAGATCGACGCGCCGCCGGAGCGGGTGTGGCGGGTGCTGACGGACTTCGCGTCGTTCCCGGAGTGGAACCCGTTTATGCCCAACCTGCACGGCGAAGCGAAGGTAGGGTCGAAGCTAGAGGTGGAGATGCGGCCGCCGGGCGGCCGGGCGATGACCTTCCGGCCGACGGTGCTGGCGGCGACGCCGAATCGCGAGTTGCGCTGGCTGGGGCGCGTTGGCCTGCCGGGCGTGTTCGACGGCGAGCATCGGTTCGCTATCGAGGCGCTGGATGGCAATCGATCGCGCTTCGTGCAAAGCGAGCGCTTCACGGGCGCGCTGGTCCTACCCATCATGCTGATGATTGAGAAGAGCACGCTGCGCGGCTTCGAGGAGATGAACGCGGCGCTGAAGGGGCGCGCGGAGGCGGGTGGGTGACCGCGCTAGGGGTCGCCCAATGACGAATGGCGTGGCTCCGGTGCCGAATGTGAAGGCTACGGGACTGGTGATAAGGACATTTCTTGTGGACGGGCAGCCGGACGGTTTACGTACAATGGAGCTCTCCAACGCAACAGTTCTTGGGACGTTCTTCCCCCGCCCCGCGCTGGGTCGTTTCCTGGAGCGGCCGGTCGCCGAGCGGCCTGGCGTGTACATTCTGTCAGGCGTGGAACCCGAGGCGACGGATCTAACGTCCGAGCGAGTCTACATTGGAGAGGGCGACCCGGTTGGACCCCGGCTGCGTGCGCATGGCATTCAGAAGGACTTCTGGACGCAGGCCGCCGTATTCACGAGCAAGGATGACTACCTGACCAAGACACAGATTCAGTTTCTGGAAGCGTCGCTGATACAGACAGCGCGATCAGCGGCGCGAGCAATCCTAGACAACGCAAACGCACCAACGCTGCCGAACATCTCCGAAGCCGATCGGGCTGAGGTTGAGACGTTCTTCGACCACGTTCAGATGCTCATCGGTGTTGCTGGGCACGACTTCCTTCGTTCGCTCATGGAACACATACCGCGGAACGTCCAGCAGTTTCAGTTCCGCGTCAAAGGTGCAAAGGCCGACATGGTGCGGACTATGACCGGATACGTTGTTCGTGAAGGCTCAACAGCTGCGAAGGAAATCGTGCCTTCTGCCCCTCCACGTGTTGACCGAGACCGCCAGCGCCTCTTGGAAACGGGTGCACTTGTCGATGGCGGCCCGACATTGCTGCGATTCACCAAGGATACTCAGTTCGATTCATCCAGCGGAGCCGCGCAAGGCGTCGCTGGGCACTCGGTAAGCGGGCGTATATCGTGGAAATTGCCAGACGGAAGGACGCTCGCTGAGGTTGAGGAGGCAGAGACGGAAGAGCGAGTGTTACAGCCATGAACATTCTGATGATCGGTGATGTGATGGGGAAGCCGGGGCGGAAGGCGGTGGCGGCGCTGCTGCCCGGGATGCGCGCAGAGCTGCGGCTGGACATGGTGATCGCGAATGGGGAGAACGCCGCTGCGGGCCGCGGGCTGACGGAATCGACGGCGCAGGACTTGTTCGCTGCGGGTGTGGATGTGATCACGTCCGGGAACCACATCTGGGATCAGCGCGAGTTCGTGCCGATGCTCGATCAGGAGACGGCGGTGCTGCGTCCGATGAACTACCCACCGTCGGCGCCCGGCCGAGGGATGCTGACGCAACGGGGCGTCACGGTGCTTAACCTGCAGGGCCGCACGTTCATGCCCGCTATCGACTGCCCATTCCGCAGCGCGGACGCCGCGCTGGAATCGCTGCCGGGCGACGCGATTGTCGTCGTCGACATGCACGCGGAGGCGACGAGCGAGAAGCAGGGCATGGGGCGCTACCTGGACGGTCGCGTCGCTGCCGTGGTAGGTACGCATACGCACGTGCCGACGGCTGACCCGCAGCTCTTCCCGGGCGGCACGGCGTTCGTCACGGACCTGGGCATGGTGGGGCCGCGCGAGTCGATTATCGGGAATGAGATCGAGCCGGCGCTGGAACGCTTCTTGCACGCGATGCCGACGAAGCTACCGGTGGCGGACCGGAGCCGGATGGTGCAGTTCAACTCGGTTGTAATCGAAATCGATGAGTCGACGCGGCGGGCGAAACGAATCGAACGTGTCGATAGGGAGTGGGAGCGCAATGGTTAGTAGAGGAGACTTTCACTGTCACAGCACGGCGTCGGACGGCGTGCTGCCGCCGGCGGAGGTGGTGGAGCTGGCGTACCAGCAGGGCGTGCGGGTGCTCGCCCTGACCGACCACGATTCGGTGGAGGGCATCGGGGCGGCTCGGCGCGTCGTCGAGCGCCACCCCGACCTGACGCTGATCCCGGGCGTGGAGATGGGAACGGACATCCCGGGCGCCGAGGTGCACGTACTGGGTTACTTTCTCAAGCCGGAGGATGCGGCGCTGCAAACAACGCTGAAGAAGCTGCGCGATTCGCGTCGCAAGCGTGGCGAAGGCATGGTGATCCGCCTGCGCGAGATGGGCTTCGACGTGACGTGGGAGCAGGTGCAGCGCATCGCCGGCGACGGGGCGGTGGGGCGGCCGCACGTGGCACAAGCGCTCCACGAGAACGGCCACGTCGCGACGGTGAAGGAGGCGTTCGATAAGTACATCGGACGCAACGGGCCGGCGTACGTCGACCGCGTGAAGATGACGCCGGCCGATGCCGTTGCGACGATCGCGAAGCTCGGCGGCGTGCCGTGCCTGGCGCACCCACGCGAGATTACGAAGGATGACGAAAAACTGCAGAAAATCCTGGCGGAGCTGAAGACAGCGGGCCTGGTGGGTATGGAGGTCTATTACAAGGACTACGATCTGGAGGAGGTCGAGCGGTTGCGCCTGCTCGCTGAGAAGTTCGGCCTCTTACCGCTGGGCGGCAGCGACTATCATGGCATCTTCGGGCAAGAAGAGCCGCTCCCGGGCCAGATGTACTCGCCGGTGCCGGACGCATCGATCGACGCGCTGCTGGCGCTCGGGCGGGAACGAGCAGCCGAGAAGGCGCGCTAAGCGCCGAGGCCCTCCAGGGCAATAACTTACTTGACACAGTAGCGTCCGCGAAACTGATCAGCGCGCGCATGACTACCAAGCAAGAGGATTGTGAGTCTTCTGGAGATCATGAGATCATTTCCAGCTGATGAGTGGCTCCGACTAGCAACGGGACTGGAAATGATTAGCCAGTTCTCGGACATCACCGGCGAGATAAACGAGTCTGATCGAAAGCTCATGCTTCGCACCATTGGTGGCGTTGTCAGCGACTGTTGGGAGTTTCATCTGCCAGTGTCAGGGAAATCAGCGGAGCGAATGACGAAGAGACTGCTTGACGAAAAGGCGCCCCTTACCCACAGGGAACTCGCCAAAATGGCTGAGGATCTGAATACTCGCATCCGAGACGAAATCGAGGGCATCCTCTTCTTCTCGATCGATCCGACCATGAGCCAATACATGCAAGAACCAAACCTATTTGGGGAAGACGTGACGATTCGGTTCCCTTCGGCGACGATTGATATCGAAGAAGCAGGCAGGTGCCTAGCCTTCAGTCGAGGAACTGCCTGTGTATTTCATCTAATGCGAGTCATGGAAACAGGACTCCGCGTCTTGGCCAAAAGCCTGAATGATCCCAGCCTGGATCCGGCCCGTAACCCAAGCTGGGAAAGCATGTTGAAAAAATGTCGTAAGGAATTGGAGCAGCCGATCGCCGAGCGCTCGGAAGAATGGGCCAAAGACGATCAGTTTTTCTCAGAGGCCACAGCGCAACTCATGGCGGTCAAGAACGCGTGGCGAAATCCCACGCTGCATGTCCAGATTGTCTATGATGACGAGAAAGCCATCGATGTTTGGAACAGCGTTCGAGCCTTCATGCGGCACCTGGCTATGAGGTTGAACGAGCCAGCATCATAATATCCGGCGCTTCGGTGCAGGCTTGCCTTCTCTTTCCGCACACCAACCAGCTTCTTTGTCAGGTGCTCCAAGTATATTCATGCCCGCTACAAGAAAAGGAGCGACGACGGTTCCATTACCGGTTTCGACTGTTAGGGCGGTCAGGGAGGGTTGAGAACGGCGACGACTATGGCCTGCCGGCTGAGACCGCGGGTCACGCTGGCATGTTGGGCCGCGAGGCTTCTCATGCGCGCGGCGGCATCACGAAGAACGCGCGCCTGCTCCACAAACGGCAAGCACCTAGGGGTTCCCATTCTTC
>JBAROU010000026.1:0-11278 GCA_049642385.1 Dehalococcoidia bacterium
CCGTACTTCGCCAGCAGGCTAAGGTAGTCGGAGCGGTGGAGCAGCTTGATCTGGTGCTGCGGGTAGCGCTCCTGGAAGCGGCGCAGCTTGCGATGCTTTTCCGTCACTAGTCGCTGCTGCAACGTGGTCAGCTCGATGTAGAGATCGAGGGCGGGCAGGTAGAAATCAGGCGTGAACGCTTCGGTGATGCGGCCGTCCTGCTCGTTGAGGGTGAACGACTGCGGTTCGTATTGCCAGGAGAGTCCGTAGAAGTCAAGGAGGCGGGCGAACTCCTCCTCGCTCACGTGGGCGAAGCGCACGGGCGCGTTTGTCAGTACGCCGTCCGCCTCAGGATCCATCGCCCTTACGTCTGCAGGCCTCGCACGAACTGTTCGACCGCAGTGCGAACGCGCACGACGAGTTCCGGCGACGGTTCGTCCCCGTCACGGTCTTGGCCGAACATGAGGTCGTCGATGAACGGCCCGACCGAGAGGATGACGAGCTGGCGCGCTGTCACGTCGACATCGATCGATGGCAGCTCGCCGCGCTGGATGAACTCGCGCAAGATGCGCGCCTCGCCTTTGCGCCAGCGTTCGGTGACCATGCGATAGTCGTCGGTCGCGACAGTATCCTCGCTCATCGCCTCGCTGAAGAGGACTTTCATGAAGTCTTTGTTGCGCTGCATGATGCCCAGCGCGGCGATGGCGATCGAGGTGAGCGTTTCGAGCGGGGGCTGGCTGACCGAGGCCTGCTCGAGCTCACTCAGAGCGGAGGTGATGCCGCGCTCTTCGAACAGCGCCTCGAAGAGGTCACGCTTGGAGGCGAAGTGGTAGTAGATAGCGGCGTCCGTGATGCCGGCGGCCTGGGCGATGTCGCGGACGCTGGTGCGGGCGAAGCCCTTCTCGGAGAAGAGACGAAGCGATGCGTCGAGGATCTGCTTGCGGGTGAGTGGCCCGCGGCGGACCTTACGCGGGCCGCTTCGCTGTTGAGTCGTTCGTGCTGTGGTAACCAGCGTCTCCCTCGCCGTTCGCGTCGGCGCGAACAAGCGCTTAACTTGGCACTAGCTTAGCTAGTGCGGCGAGTCTCTGTCAATTCGCGCAGGTTTGATCGCATATCTAACGCCTGATACGCTGGTACACCAGTACGCATGAGCGAAGTCATTTGAACGTCACGTTGATTCCATCGGGTAGGGCTTGGGAGCTGCTCTATCTGCTGACCCAGCGCGACCTCAAGCTCCGGTATCAGGACACGGCGCTCGGGTTCCTCTGGTCCATGGCGAAACCGCTGGCGCTGGGCATGGTGCTCTACTTCGCTCTCCAGAAGGTGGTCCGCATCCAAGTGCCGGACTATCATCTGGTCCTCCTCTCAGGGCTGTTTCCCTGGGTGTGGTTTCAGACGTCGGTGTTCCTGGCCACGGGCGCGTTCGCGGGCAACGGGGCGCTGATCAAAAGGGTGCGCTTCCCGAAGTTCGTGTTGCCCTTCTCGACGATCCTGAATACGGGCATCCATTTTCTGCTGGCGATTCCGATCTTGATCATCCTCCTCGGGATCTCGGGCAAGGCGCCGTCGCCGACGTGGTTACTGGGCATCCCGATCCTGGTAACGATCCAGCTCGGGCTGCTGATGGGCGTCATCCTCTTTGTCGCCTCGATCGATGTGTACTTCCGAGACCTGGAGCACCTTACCGATGTCTTCTTGACGCTGCTGTTCTACAGCACGCCGATCATCTACCCGCTGAGTCGAGTCCCTGACGAATGGCGCTGGGTCGTGCTGATGAATCCGCTCGCGTCGCTGATCGAGGGATGGCGAGACCTCTTTCTGCACAACCAACTGCCGGGCCTCGATATCTGGCCCGCGGTGGTGTTTGCGATCGGCGCGCTATTGGTGGGCGGGCTGGTATTCCGGCGCCTCGAACCCGGGTTCGTCGATGCACTCTGACGACACGCCGGCCATCGTTGTTGAACAGGTCTCAAAGCGTTATCTGCTACGCAGCGTGGGCCGGCAAGCGCTCAAGACGACGCTACTGACGCTGCCGGCGCTGCTGCTGAACCGCCAGACGCGAAACGCGTTTTGGGCGCTGCAAGATATCTCGTTCACGGTGCCACGGGGCCAATGCTTGGGGCTGGTGGGCCACAACGGCTCGGGCAAGAGCACCCTCCTGCGCACGATGGGCGGCATCTCGCCGCCGACGTCGGGCCGGGTGGAGACGAACGGGCGCGTGTCGTCGCTGCTCGAGCTCGGTGCGGGGTTCCACCCGCAGCTGAGCGGGCGGGAGAACGCGCTGCTGAACGCCGTGCTGCTTGGCTTGAGCCTGCGCGAGGCACGGGAGGCGCTGCCCGAGATCCTGGCGTTCTCGGAGTTGGGCGACTTCATCGACCAGCCGATGCTGACCTATTCATCAGGTATGTTCATGCGCCTCGGCTTCGCGGTGGCGGTGCACGTCAAGGCCGACATCCTGCTCGTGGACGAGGTGCTGGCGGTGGGCGATGCGGAGTTCCAGCGCAAGTGTTACACACACATGGAGGGGCTGCGCGCGAGCGGTGCGACGATCGTGCTCACATCGCATGACTTGCAAGCGATCCATCGCTACACTGACCGCGTGATCCTGCTCGACCACGGGCGGATAGCGCTGGAGGGGGAACCGAAGATGGTGCTACACGAGTATATGATGCGCGTCTTCCCACCAAAGGCCGAAGCGGTGGCGACATCGTGATTGTCCGGCTCGACTTTGGGCGGGAGCGGAGACGCGCGCGCGCAATTCGCATCGCGGCGAGCACAGCGCAGGACGTGCAACTCGTGGCGCAACTGGGCGCCTCGTTGCCGTTCAGGGACGGCTGCGTGGACGAGATCTTCCTCGACCACGCGCTAGCGCACGAGGACGACTTCACGATGATCATGGAGGAGCTGTGGCGGATCAGCAAGCCGAGCACGCTCGTGCACGTGCGCTTGCCGCACGCCTCGTCCTCGTGGGCGCTCAGCCGCGACCCGCGCCACAGCCGGCACTTCACGCTGGAGACGTTCAACTACTTCGACCCACGGTTCCGCGACCAAACGTGCGCGACTCGCGCGTCGTTCCGCGTCGAACACGCGAAGCTTTACCTGACGGGCGCACGCGGCAGCGCGACGGGCCTGGCGCTGGCGCGCGGAGCGATGTCGCGCGTCGTCGAGGGGTTCGTGAACCAGAACCGGGGCATGCAGTACCGCTGGGAGCGTTGGTTCGCTCCGCTGGTGGGGGGATTCGAGGAGCTTTACGTTGTCCTTAGCGCCATCAAAGAGCGCTCCTACGGCTGAGCCGGCGTTCGACCTCGACTACTCGATCCATGACTTCGAGATCGACCCGCACGCAGACAGCCAGTTCCTGTTCCGCCGGATCGAAGAGGCGATGCTGCGCGAAGGCGCTATCGCGGGCGGGCGAACGCTTGACGTTGCGTGCGGGGCGGGACAGCTCGCGGCGCGCGTGCGTGACCACGGCGGCGAGGGCTGGGGGCTGGATCCGTCGCCGGAGATGCTGGGCATCAGCCGCTGGCTGGTCCCCGCCGACCACGTCGTGCTCGTGCGCGGTCTGGCCGAGCAACTCCCCTTCCGCGATGGCAGCTTCGATCGCGTGATCTGCCAGGGATCGCTGGATCACTTCGTCGACCCGAGCGCGTTCATCAGCGAAGCCGCGCGCATCGTGCGCCCTGAAGGGCGCGTCGTGATCGCGCTGGCCAACTACCGGAGCCTCTCGTGCCGGCTGGGACAGCTCGCGCAGGACGTGGGCGAGGCGTGGTTCGGCCGAAGGTCGATCGACCACCGGCCCTACTGGGTGCCACCGCCGGACCACTTCCACCTGGGCGACCTGCGCTTCGTGCGGCGACTGGGCGGCCGCTCGCTGCGCCTGGAGCGCTGCTACGGCATCTCGCTGCTGTGGCTGCTGCGCAGCTACTGGGGCGACTGGCGCTGGGGCGCATGGCTGGACAGCCTGCCGCGCCCGTTCGTGCAGTCGTTCCTGACGACGCTCGACACAATCGGTCAGCGCGTACCTGCGCTGGCCGACATGATCGTCTCGGTGTGGCAGCCGCGATGACCACCTCGACCGAGTTCGATCTGGCGTGGGCCGTCGAGGAGGACGTGCCGCCGGGAAACCCGCGGCGCGACAGCCAATTCGTCTTCAAGCGTGTCCCTGAGCTGATCACGGCGAAGGCCACCGAAGGCCGGCCGCAGCGCGTGCTGGAGGTGGCCTGCGGGCTGGGCGGCCAGCTAGCGCTGCTGCGCGAGCGCTGCGGTGAGGCGTGGGGACTGGACGCATCGACAGCGTTGGCGCGCTACTGCCGTCAGCGCTTCGTGGAGGAAGGTGGCACACCGGTTGTCGCCGCGGTCGCGGAAGCGCTGCCGTTTCGGAGTGGCAGCTTCGACCGCGTCGTGTGCCAGGGATCGCTCGACCATTTCGTGAAGCCGCGCCAGTTCATGCGCGAGGTCGCGCGTGTGCTGAAGCCGGACGGCCGCGCGATCATCGGTATCTCGAACTTCGACAGCCTGTCATGCGTGCTGGGGCGAACGCTCTATCGGGTACAGGAGCGGCGCGGCGCACCAGTGTATCGCGGGCGCAACTACTGGGAGATCCCGCACAACCACGCCTTTCGCGGCACGTACGCTCTGCTCATGCGATTGGGCGAGCCTGGCCTTGAGCTGGTGGAGTGCCGCGGTGTGTCGATGCTGTGGCTCTTTCACCGCTGGACGCAGCTGATGGAGCGGCTGCCCGGCCCCCTCGCCTGGTCGACGATGAACACCATGGATCGGGTGGCCTACCACGTGCCCGCGCTCGCCGACCTGCTCGTCTCGGTGTGGCGACCACGAACGAACGCGCATGGCTGACCACGAATCGCCGGAGGGCCTGTGGGACGAGCTGCAGGAGTCGTATGACACATATCGCTACTACAGCTTTTTGCCCGATCCGCCGGACCGGCCGCTGGTTGATCACTGGCAGAAGAAGAGCGAGCGCCTGACCCGCATCTGGCTCAACATGCCGTTCTTACCAGTGGCGTTGCTGCGCGTACGCGACGCCTTGGTGAAGCGCGGCGTGCCGCTGCTCCCCTACTTCTGCGAGATGCTCAGCATTGGCTTGTGGCGCGTTTCGATCGGGCGACATGCTGTCATCGGCCCGGGGTTGATCATCCCGCACGGACAGGTCGTGATCGACGGCATCGTGCAGATAGGGCGCGACTGCGTGATCAACCCGTGGGTGACGATCGGGCTCAGCTCGAGCCGGAGCGTCGGATTCACCGGGCATGGGCCGACCATCGGCGACCGCGTGTTTATCGGCAGCGGTGCGAAACTGCTCGGGCCGATCACGGTCGGCGACAACGCGCGCATCGGCGCGAACGCCGTCGTGATCGACGACGTGCCTGCGGGCGCGACAACCGTCGGCGTACCGGCGCGCGTGGTACACGAAGCGCCGCCGCCATCGCTGGCAAGCCTGACGACGAATGCGGGCTGACGCTATGGTATGGTGCAGCCACGAAGGCACAGGAGGCAGGAAGCATGATTGACGGCGTTGAGCTGAAGGCGCTTACTACCCATCGCGACGAACGCGGCTTCTTCCGCGAGATCGCGCGCAACACGGAGGAGATCGTGCGTGAGGGTTGGGCCCAGGTGAGCCACTCGCTCATGCACCCGGGGGTGGCGAAGGCGTGGCACGTCCACCCGACGCAGATCGACTGGTGGTACGTGGCGGTCGGCGACCTCAAAGTGGGGCTGTACGACACGCGCGACGGCTCCCCTACCAAAGGCCAGCTGGACGAGGTGCTGCTGGGGGAGCACTACGACGCGCAGCTGCTGAGGATCCCGCCCGGCGTCGCCCACGGCTGCCGCGTGATCGGCGGGACGGCGCATCTCATCTACCTAACCGCCAAGACGTACGACCCGGCGGAGGAGAATCGCATCGCCCACGACGACCCGGGCATCGGCTACGACTGGACGGCGCTGCCGCCGATCATGTAGCGCTCGCGGGCGGCTGCTCCGGCTTCGTCTCGGGCACCTCCGGCGCCCCTCAGAGCCGCTCCGGCCGACCCAAAAAAGACAGCTCCGGATATATCCTGCATGGCGCTTGATTTCTTATGGCGCCTCCAGTACTATGTAAAGTAGCTGTAAAGCGGAGCACGTCCGGAACCCTCGCCACCAGCCCCGGGCCTCTACTCACGCCGAGGCCGCAGTGCAGCTGTCCTACCCATAAAAGCCTCGGCTTCATCTTGTCTACAATCCTGCGGAATGATCCGAATCGGTATTCGGACGAACCACTCCGCGCAGCACACCGGCTACATCGGCGATCTCCCCTCCTTGACACCCGACCGTCGTTGCCAGAATACTCGCTAGCGTTGAAGACGATCAGTCGTTAGGAGGAACGCGATGGCCACAGTCGAAACGCTGCGAGGTCCGATCGATACGGCGCAACTTGGCTTTACGCTGATGCACGAGCATGTCTTCGTGCTGTCCGAAGGCATCCAGAAAAACTTTCCTTCGACGTGGGATGAAGGCGCGGAGATCGCATCGGCGCGGGAGAAGCTCGGCGAACTTGTGGGCAGCGGTGTTCAGACGATCGTTGATCTCACCGTGCAAGGGCTCGGACGCGATATCCCACGGGTGCAACGCGTCGCGGGTGACATCCCACTGAACATCATCGTCGCGACGGGACTGTACGCCTATACGGACGACGAAGTGCCACGATACTTCCGCAATCGCGATGCCGACGCGATGGCGGAGCTGTTCGTCCGTGACATCACCGAAGGCATCCAGGGGACGGGCGTCAATGCGGCGATCTTGAAGGTCGCCACGGACGCAGCGGGCGTGACGCCGGGTGTGGAGAAGGTGCTACGTGCAGTCGCGCGAGCGCACCGGCGGACTGGCGCGCCGATTTCGACGCACACGCACGCGCCGACGAAGCGCGGGCTGGAGCAGCAGAACATCTTTGAGGACGAGGGCGTCGATCTGAGCCGCGCGGTGATCGGCCACAGCGGCGACTCGGAGGATATCGAGTACCTCGAGTCGCTGATGAAGCGCGGCTCGTACATTGGGATGGATCGCTTCGGCATCGACATCTATCTGACGACCGAGAAGCGCGTCGCGGTCATCGCGCGGCTGTGCGAGATGGGGTACGCGGGGCAGATGGTGCTCGCACACGACGCGTCGTGCTACATGGACTGGTTTCCCCAGTTTGAAACGATGCGCAAGACCACGCTCCCCAACTGGCACTTCCTGCACATTAGCAACGAGGTGATCCCAGCGCTGCGCGACGCCCGCGTGACCGAAGCGCAGATCACGCAGATGACCGTGGATAACCCACGGCGGATCTTCGAGCGGCAGGGGTCGTACTAGGGTTACCCGGCCTTTCGCTGCGCGGTGGCACGCGCCACGGGATCGACGGGGCGGCTGGTCTGCTGTGCTTCGGCGTGATCCTGCTTCGCCGCGTCGAGGTTGGCAGTGGCGGTCTCGAAGAGGGAGTGCGGACTGTCGCCATCCTCAGGGAACGAGGTGATGGCGACGCTGACCGTCACTGGCTGCGTTTCCTCTCCGTCCCCGCTGAATACCGAGACCTGCGAGAGACTGGCGAGTAATCGAGTCGTGGTCGCGACGGCGGCGGCGCGATTGGTCTCGGGCAAGAGGACGGCGAAGTCGTCATCTTTGATGCGCGCGACGAGCTCTGGGGGCGAGGCGATCTCTGCCAGCGTCGTCGCGACGGTGCGCAGCAGCCGGTCACCCATCGATTGACCGTAGTTGGCGTTGAACTCGGCGAAGCCGTCGATGTCGAGCAAGACGAGCGAGAGCCCGCGGCCGTAGCGACCGGCGCGCGTCATCTCGCTTTGGAGGGCCTGCATCAAATAGCGCCGGTTATGCACCCAGGTGACCGGGTCGGTATCGCTGAAGCGAACGACCTCGTCGCGCACAAGCAGGTCCCTGAGGGCAAGCGTGAGGTGGCCGACAAGAAGCTCCAACGCCTCGATGTCGATCTGGTCGTTCTCAAAGGCGAAGACCACCAGGCCGAGGGGCTCGGTCTCGACCACCATCGGCACGAAGGCGAGTTTGGCGACCTTCAGCGCCTCTTCGGCGGGGCGCCACTGTTCCTCCGGGAGCACGCCGTCCATCAGCGCCTGGAAGCCGTCGTGGACGACGACTTCGCCCTGATCGAGGACACGGTCCAGCTCTTTGTTCTGGACGACGGAGAACTCGAGGGCGGTGAGGTCCTCTTGGAAGGCATCCATCGCCGCCTCAAGCTTCGGGTCGTTCGCACCCTCTAGCGCCGACGCGCGCAAGAGCTGGCGCTTTCGGTCAAGCATGAGCGGGTAGACGAAGATCGCTCCGGTTACGGTGGACGCCTGCTCCAGGAGCATGCCCATCATCTCTTGGACGGTCGCTGTGCTGTGCAGGAACAACGAAAGTACGGCCAGGCCATGCAGCTGCCGCTCACGCTCCGTCTCGCCGCTTTGATCGAGCCGTGATTCGTCCGCGTCGTCCAGCGCAGGATCGCCTGGCGAATCGTCGCCGGCGTCTTGCTTCTTGCGCAGCCAGGATGATCTGCCCATCGTTTCCCTTACTCGCGCCAGGCCTGCATGCGCAGGTATATCTTTCCGGTGTCTTGCGGGATCACTTCGCACTCGCGATCCATCTCGGTCGAGACAGCGCTGCCAAGTTCGTCCAGATTGAGCTCACCCGCTGCGCGGAGCGAAATGACCGGCACGCCATTGGCGTAACTGGCGAGCGAGACCTCCTCGACGTTCGACAGGTTACTCAGCGCTCGATGGAGCGGGATCAAGTCTACTTTGCCTTCTCTATCTTCGACCGTCATGAGGTAACTCTGGGGAAGGCCTGCCAAACCAGGGTCCTTGCCTTGAGCCGGTGGTCTGCCCTGAGCGCTCCCCTGCTCGTGCTTTTCCCGCTGCTCCTGCTCGACACGATCCCAAAGGCGGTCGAACGATGCGGGAGCGGAACCCAGTGACGCCGCAGGTACGTCCATCTCTGGCTGGAGGCTTTCGTTGTTAGGTGGCGGCCCGGAGCGCGGAGCCTGGTACTGCGAGCTAGGCATGGCTGATGTGGAGGGCACCTGAGCAGGCGCGCCTCTATTGCCGCGCTCAAGCTCGTGCCGCAAAAGCGCGATGGCGCGCAGCGCCTGATGCAAGCTCTGCTCGAGTTCATCGAGCGCCTCCTGCCATTCAGGACGCGGCATCGATTCCGCGCCAACCGGTCGGAGATGTTGACTCATGCGTAGCCTCGGCGTCCTTCTCTTCCATGTTCGGCACATTGGACGCCCCTGTTCACGTTCCGTTCCCGCTAGACGGAATCTGGATAGTTGGGTATCATCGCCAGGCCATTAGGATGAACCTGCCAGCTTCAGGAGGCCCCATGTGACCACGGGAACGAAGGAGATCTACGAATTAGGTGAAATCCCGCCTATTGGCGAGGTGCCGGCCTCCATGCACGCGCAGGTGATCCGGCGCGAGCGTTTTGGAGAACCGAAGAGCGCCTTCGCGATCGAGGCTGTGCCGGTGCCCGACATTGGGCCGAACGAGGCGCTCGTGATGGTGATGGCGGCCGGGATCAACTACAACAACGTCTGGGCCGCGCTCGGCTCGCCGGTCGATGTGATCCGTGTCCACTCGCAGCTTGGCGACGATTCGGGGTTCCACATCGGCGGCAGCGACGCCTCCGGGATCGTTTACGCCGTCGGCAGCGACGTGACGAACGTCAAGGTGGGCGATCGCGTCGTCGTACACTGCGGCGTGTGGGATGAGGACGACCCGTGGATCAAGGCCGGAGGCGATCCGATCATTGCGCCGAGCAACAAGATCTGGGGGTACGAGACAAACTGGGGCAGCTTCGCCCAGTTCACGAAGGTGCAGGCGCACCAGTGCCTGCCCAAGCCGCAGCATCTGACCTGGGAAGCGGCCGCGGCCTACATGCTCGTCGGCGCGACGGCGTACCGGATGCTGACGCACTGGGCGCCGCACACGGTGCAGCCGGGCGATGTCGTCCTCGTGTGGGGTGGCAGCGGCGGGCTGGGCACGATGGCGATCCAGATCACGAAGGCGCTCGGCGGGCGCGCGGTCGCCGTCACGTCGAGCGATGAGAAGGGTGAGCACTGCAAGCGCCTGGGTGCCGAGGGCTATATCAACCGCAAGCAGTTCGACCACTGGGGGATGCCGCCGCACTGGACCGACACCGAGGCGTACAACACGTGGGCGCTGGGCGCGCGCGCGTTCGGGAAGGCGCTCTGGGACGTGCTGGGCGAGCGCAAGAACCCGCGCATCGTCTTCGATCACCCGGGTGAGGACACGATCCCGACCTCGATCTTTGTCGTCGACAATGGCGGGATGGTGGTGATCTGCGCGGGCACGTCAGGCTACAGCGCCGTCGTCGACCTGCGCTACCTGTGGATGCGCCAGAAGCGATTGCAGGGCTCGCACTTCGCGAACGACGAGCAGGCGGCGGGCATCAACCAGCTCGTCATCGACAAGAAGGTCGACCCGGGGCTGTCGAAGGCGTACGCGTTCGACGAGGTCGGATTGGTGCACCAACTGATGTACGAAGGCAAGCAGCCGGACGGCAACATGGCGGTGCTGGTGAACGCGCCGCGTAAAGGACTGACGGACCTGCCATGAGCGACGACGTCCTGGGCGTGAAGGTGGGCGACACGGCCGAGATCACGAAGACGATCTCGGAGCAGGACGTGGTGGACTTCGCGCGGGTGACGGGCGACGACCAGCCGCTGCACCTCGATGACTCGTACGCGGCCAAGACGCGCTTCAAGCGTCGATTGGCGCATGGGATGCTGAGCGCTGGGCTAATCTCGGCGGCGCTGGGCACGCGGCTGGCGCCGCAGGCGACGGTGATCTATCTGAGCCAGTCGCTGCGCTTCCAACGCCCGGTGTTCCCGGGCGACACCGTGACGGCGAAGATCGAAGTGACGAAGCTGGACGCGGAGAAACGCATCGCCACCTGCTCGACGGAGTGCGTGAACCAGGACGGCCAGTCGGTCCTCACCGGCGAGGCGACGGTGCTGCTGGACGAGAAGAGAACGTAGGGGCGAGCGAGCGAACCGTTGGGGGGCGGGTTTGAAACCCGCCCCTACCTCGCTATACTAACTTCGTATGACCACCAACGGCTCTCGTAACGGTCACCCTGAGGACCTGCGCGCCGCCCTCAAGGCGTGGGAGGAGCAGACGCTCGCGCCGGCGCTGGAGCGCGGCCCCGAGCGCGACGCCGATTTCGAGACGAGCGTGGGGCCAGTCGAGCGGCTGTACACGCCGCTTGATGTCGAAGACATCGACTA
>JBAROU010000033.1:0-44935 GCA_049642385.1 Dehalococcoidia bacterium
GCATCCGGGGATAACACAGCGCCCAACCCGTCCTAGTTCGTCGACCTCTGCTTCTGCCTGTCTTCTGATTTGACTTGCAGTACATCTATCACAGAGGCCTCGCCAGACAATAGCGTTATCCCTGCCGCAGCGTGGGCATGTTGTCTCACACTCCGGATCATGTTGCGAGCCGTCGCTACCGCACGTTGGGCATACGTCGAAAATGAGCTTGTCCAAGTCACTCATACCCGATCATCCCCTTCGTTCTCATAGCCCAACAGTTCCGATAGCTCCGATTGTAGCTTGAACCTTATCTCACGCCGGTAGCGGGAAGCGCTGCTTCAGGCTGAAGGCATGCGCTGACGGGCCGCGACGGCGGAGCAGTTCCAGACGCGCCTTCGCGTCGATCACGTCCGGTAAGTGACCGGCCGGCACCCACCAGAGCACTAGCGTTGGCGGATCCATCGGCTCGAACCAGGTGTGGCGCGCCGCGTAGATTGGCCCGTGGTCGCTCCGATACGCATACTCGTGCAGCGCATCGATCGATTCCCACACCGACATGTTGATCACCACCAGCGGGTCGTCCGGGTAGGGCCGGAGCGATGTCGAGTCATCGGCGTCGTCGGCGACGTGGCGCCAGACGAAGCCGGGCGTGCGGTCCGCCAGGTGGTTCAGCTCGTCCAGCCGCGAAACGAAGCCTCGCATGATCGGGTCGTCGAGCGGCGCACGCATCCGCGCGACGTTGTACTGCGCGATGTGGTACGTGGCCATTGGACGCAGTGTAGCAGCGACGCTGGAGCGCGAGTCAGGCGCTGTCTTTCGGGCGCACCTCGATCGCGCCCGACATGCCCGATAGCACGTGCACAGTACAGACGAAACGGTAGGTGCCCGGCTGTGTGAACGTCACGTCGTAGTAGAAGCGTGGGAAGCCGATGCCCATCATGCCAGCGCTGAAGTAATCGTCCGGGCCGAAGTTCGGTGGCGGCGGTACCTCCTTCACGGCGTCGGGATTGATCAGCAGCCGGAAGCCGCCCTTATCGCTGGGCTTGATGATCGGGAACGGCGGCGGGTCCTGGCCGTCTGGCACGAAGACCAGGTTGTGGAAGTCACGGTCGCTGTTCCAGAAGACCACGGTATCGCCTGCCTCGATTTCGAGCGCGCCCGGCAGGAACGCGGTCACCTGCGCCTGCGGCGTATCGATACCGACGCTGATACCCCACATTCGACCGCCACCGTCAGTTTTCGCGGACGCGGGGCGTTCGTCGTTCACGGCTTGGGCAGCGGTCTTTGCTCCCGCTGCGAAACGCTGCTTGAGCTGCTCGCCTTCCGCAGCGATGGTCTCCGGCGCGGGCACCTGCGTGCCATTGTCCTCGACGATCACGACGCCGCGCATGATGAACGGGTGGATCATGCAGAGGTACGGGTAGGCACCCGCTTTCGGAAACGTCAGCGTGTACTCACCGGGATTCGGCACGCCGAAGAAGCCGGAGTTGGTGTACTCGGTACCGTCATAGCTCCCTTGCGCATCGGAACCGACGGCGAACACCGGGTTGAACTCCAGCGTGTCTGGTTGGTCCGACGCCGGGATGAGGTACTCGTTCGGGCCGATGTTGAGCCTTCCGTCCGGGAAGAACGTCACTGTGTGGCCCTCGTGGCCGTGACCGGTCCAATGGATCGTGTCGCCGGCGCGGATGCGCACCGTCGCGGGCATGAACTGCTCGATGTCGACTGGCCCGTCCGTTCCGCCCGCCAGCACGCCGAACGTCGTCGGGCCGGGCGGCGCAATCTGCGCGACCGGCGTCACGGTCGCCTCGGGCGCGGACGTTTCGGTGGGCGATACCTCCTTATCGCCACCACCGCCGCACGCGAAGGCGAGCGCAGCCATGAGGGGAGCAACAAGGAAGGTGAACCGGCGCATGAGCGTACGGTACGCGGCCATCACTCGACTGTCAATCGCACGAGCGCCTGTTACAATACCCTCGCCATGACGCAGGAAGAGGCCGGCCCCGTACGCGCACCCGAGTTCCCCACCAACGTTACCTGGCTGCAGGGCGGGCCGCTCAAGCTCGCGGAGCTGCGGGGCCGGCCAGTGCTGATCGACTTCTGGGACTACACCTGCGTCAACTGCCTGCGCACGCTGCCCTACGTCAAGGAGTGGCAGCGCCGATACGAAAGCCTCGGCCTCACGATCATCGGCGTGCACGCGCCCGAGTTCTCCTTCGCCCACATCGCCGACCACGTGCGGCGCGCTGTCGCCGACCAGGGCCTCGGGTATCCGATCGCGCTCGATAACGACTACGCCATCTGGCAGGCGTACGCGAACCGCTACTGGCCGGCGAAGGACCTGATCGACCGCGAGGGCTACCTGCGCTATTACCACTTCGGCGAGGGCGGCTACAGCGAGACGGAGCAGGCGATCCAGACGCTCCTGCGCGAGGCCTTCCCGGAGATCCTGCTGCCCGCGTTGATGGAGCCGGTGCGCGACACGGACGCGGCCGGCGCGGTGTGTTATCGCGTCACGCCGGAGCTGTACCTGGGCTACCAGCGCGGGCGCATCGGCAACGCCGCGGACATCACGCCAGACGCGCCGGCGACGTATCGAGACCTGGGCAAGCACGCCGAGGGCTACTTCTTCCTCGAAGGCGATTGGCTGCTCGGCGGCGAACACGCTGCCCGCCCCATCGCCGCCACGGGCGAGAGCCGGCTGCACGTGCGTTACATGGCGAAAGAAGTGAACCTGGTCATCCACCCGCCCATCGCCGGCGGCGACGCGCGCATCGAGCTGCTCCAGGATGGCGCGCCTCTCGCAGCCGAAGACCTCGGCGAAGACGCGCGCATCGAGGACGGCAAGGCCGTCGTTATCGTCGATACGCCGCGCATGTATCGCCTCGTCAACAACCGCGAGATCGACACCCACGAGCTGACGCTCGCGACGACGAGCGACGGCGTGATGCTGTTCGCGTTCACGTTCGTGAGCTGCCTGGTGCCTGATGCGTAAAGCCGAAGGTCAGGCTTAAGCCTGGCCTTCGAGTCGGCTTGGGTGGTTCGCGAACCGCCCCTACAAGCGCACCGTCTCGCCCGTTTTCGCGGCGCGGTAGCAGGCGTCCACCGCCTCGATCGCGCGGTACGCCTCTTCCACACCAACGACCACTTCGCGTTCGCCGCGCGCGGCCGATAGGAACGCGACGTCCGCGGCGGCGTAGCCCCAGCGTTCCGGCGTCGGTAGGTGCGTCACGTCCAGCGTCGTCGGCTCCGCGTCGAGGCCAAGCTGGAACGTGATGCGCTCCATCTCCTCGGTCACGGCGGTGGCGTGGTCGCCGTAGATTTCCACTCGCTCGTACGGGAAGAGCCACGTCGTGTGCGCGGACGAGCAGAACGTGGCGGTGACGCCGGAATCGAACGTGAGCAGCATTGCGAAGTCATCGAGCTGGTCGCCGCACGTTTGCGCCGCGCGACAGACCACTTCGCGTAGCGGCCCGAACAGCCAGCAGCCGAGGTCGAGCAGGTGGATCGGCGTCTCGTACAGGAAGCCGCCCGTGAGCGCGGCATCGGCGACCCAGGGCGGCTGCTGGAGTTCGCCGCGGTTCATCTTCAGGTTTGCCCAGCGCGGCGTCAGCTCGCCCGCGTCGAGGCGCTCCTTCAACGCTGTGTACACCGGCGCGAAGTGCTTGTTGAAGCCGATCTGGTAGACGCCGCGCGCCCGCTCGACTGCCTCGCGCACGCGCTGCGCCTCCTGGAGCGAGACCGCCATCGGCTTCTCGCAGAAGACGTGCTTGCCCGCATCGAGCGCCGCGATGGCGAACTCGGCGTGATAGGCGTTCGGTGCGCAGATGTACACCGCGTCGACCTCGCCCAGCAGCGCCTCGAACGAGGGGGCGACCTGCGCATCGAACGTGCGGGCGAACGCCTCGGCGTGAGCAGCGTTGGGGTCGAACACGGCAGCGACGCGCGCCCCGACGGGCGCCCGTCCGGGCGTGTCCGCCTGTCGCGCCAGCGTCTCCGCATGCACGCCCGCAATGAACCCCGCGCCCGCGAACCCGACCCGCATGAGTCCTCCCTGTGCGCCTGTCTTGATTCCACCCATACCGGCCCACTATAGTACCAGCGCACCCCGCATGTGAAACCCAGAACGAGGCGACCATGTACGTCCTGCAGAAGCTCAATCGGTTCGTCATCCCGCGCACGGAGCTGACCTACCCGTCACATCAGCTCAAGATGCACCAGAACGCCGCTGGCGCCCCCGTCGACCACGTGATGCCCGACTTCGAGGACGCTTGCCCCTACGAGTTCAAGGGCGAGCCGAGCCGCAAGACGATGGTCGAAGCGCTCAACACGGTCGATTTCGGCAACAAGGTGATCGCCATCCGGCCCAACAACATCCAGTCGAAGTACTTCGTCGGCGACATCGAGGCGATCATGCTCGGCGCGCCGGACAAGTTCCACGGCATCATCCTGCCCAAGACCGAGCGCCCGGACGACATCATCTACCTCTCGAAGCTGCTCGAGCATTACGAGACCGAGGGCGGCTGGACCACGCGCGTGCAGATCGAGGCGTTGATCGAGACGCCGCTTGCCATCGTCAACGCCTACCAGATCGCCACCGCCTCCGACCGCATGGCCGGCCTGATCTTCGGCATCGCTGACTTCGCCGCGACGATGGGCGTGCGCGAAAACGTGGAGAACCAGAACCAGAACTTCCACTACGCGAAACAGGCGACCGTCGTCGCCGCGAAGGCTGCCGGCCTCCATGCGATCGACAACGCCTGGCTCCGCCTCGTGCGCAAGGACACGCCGCCAGACGAAGCGAAGCAGATCTACGAAGGCCTGCGCCAGAAGAGCATCGGCGCGCGCGACCTGGGGATGGACGGCACGTGGGTGATCCACCCGCAGCAGGCCGAGATCGCGAACGAGGTGTTCGCGCCGAGCGACGCTGAGGTCGAGGAGGCGAAGCACGCCGTGGAGTTCTACCACCAGCAAGGCGGCGGTTCCGTCTACGAGCCGCAGTACGGCAAGTTCCACGACGAAGCGACGATCAAAGCGATGCTGATGGACCTGGCGAAGGCGGTCCAGGCGGGCAAGCTCGATCAAGCGTGGCTCACCGCCCAAGCCGCCAAGTCGAAGGAAGTCACCGGCTACGACATCCTCCAGGTGATGGGCCGCGTGGCGTGAGCTTCGTTTGCCGTCACCCTGAGCGAAGCGAGGGGTCTGGTCTTCCAAGACAAAACGGACGCGGTCGGGAGCCGCGAGATTCTTCGCTGCGCTCAGAATGACAGAGGGAAATGCGTTTCTACGAATTCGAGGCTAAGCAGCTCCTGGCCAGGCAGGGCGTGCCGACGCCCAAGGGCGGCGTGGCGACGACGCCCGAGGAGGCGGAGCGCATCGCGGCCGACATCGGCGGGCCGGTGGTGCTCAAGTCGCAGGTGCTGGCCGGCGGACGGATGAAGGCGGGCGGCGTGAAGTTCGCCGACACTCCCGCCGAGGCAAAGAGCGCGGCTGCCGATATTCTCAAGCTCGAGATCCGCGACCAGCTCCCGCAGGGCGTCCTGATCGAGGCGAAGGGCGCCGTCAAGCAGGAGTACTACCTCGGCATCACCTACGACGCGCTCGCAAAACTGCCCGTCGCCATCTTCAGCGACATGGGTGGCATCGATATCGAGGAGGTGGCGGAGCAGCACCCGGACCACGTCGCGAAGCTGAACTTCTCCTCGCTCATGCCACTGAGCGACTACCGGATGAAGGAGCTGATCGCCTCGCTGGGCATCGGCGGCTCGCAGCTCACGGCGCTGACACGTGTCGCAAGCCGGCTCGCGCAGACGTTCGTCCACTACGGATTGACGCTGGCCGAGATCAACCCGCTCGCTCAGCTCGATGATGGATCGTTCGTCGCGCTCGACTGCCACCTCGATATGGAAGAGGAAGCACGCGAACGTCAGAAGGACGTGCTCGATGAGCTGGGCATCGGCGAAGACGAGGTACGCCAGGGCCGCCCGCCGACCGACTTCGAGCGGCGCGGCGCCCAGGTGGACGCGGTCGACCCGCGCGGTGTCGCCGGCCGCGTCGTTGAGTTCGACGGCGACCTCGGGCTGGTGATCGGCGCAGGCGGCGGCAGTCTGACGCTGTTCGACGCGATCCAGCGCCACGGCGGCCGCCCGGCGAACTACTGCGAGATCGGCGGCAACCCGAGCGTGAAGAAGGCGTGCGAGCTGACCAAGCTGATCCTGAGCAAGCCGGGCGTGGACAAGATCGCCGTGATGATGAACGTCGTCAGCAACACGCGCGTCGATATCGTCGCGCGGGGCGTGATCAAGGGCGTCATCGAGTCGGGCTTCGACCCGGCTGAGAAGATCGCCTACTTCCGCATCCCTGGCTCGTGGGAGGGCGAGGGGTTCAAGATCCTCGAGAAGTACGGCGTCGCGTACGGCGACCGCACGGTCTCGATGTCAGAGGCCGCGCGCCGCGCCGTCGAGAAGCTACGGGTGGGGAAGTAACCTATGTCCATCCTGGTAGACGAAAGCACCACGTTCATCATTCAGGGGATCACCGGCCGCGAGGCGGTGAACATGACGCGCGAGTGCCTCGACTACGGCTCGAAGGTTGTAGGTGGGGTAACGCCGGGGCGCGGCGGGCGCGACGTCTACGGCGTGCCGGTATACGACACCGTGCGCGAGATCACGTCGCAGCAGCGCGTCGATGGCTCCGTGCTCACCGTGCCGCCCGCCTTCACGCGCGATGCTGCGTTCGAGGCGATCGAGAACGGCATCAAGCTGCTCGTCATCGTGACCGAGCGCATCCCCCGACACGAAGTCGCGCAGATCGTGGAGCTGGCGCGCATGCACGACACGCGCGTCATCGGCCCGAACTGCCTGGGCATCATCTCGCCCGGCAAGGCGAAGATGGGCGGCATCGGCGGGCCGGCGGCGGACACGCGCAAGGCGTACCAGCCGGGGCCTGTGGGCGTGATGTCGCGCAGCGGCGGTATGACGACGGAGATCGCCAACGCCCTCACCGCGGCGGGCCTGGGCGAAAGCACCGCGGTCAGCATCGGCGGCGACGCGATCATCGGCTCGTCCTACGCCGAACTGATGCCGCTCTACGAAGCCGACGCCGACACAAAGGCGATCGTGATCTACTCCGAGCCGGGCGGGCCGATGGAGGCGCAGCTCGCCGACTACGTGCGCGAGCACAACTCGCGGCTGCCCGTGATCGCGTTCATGGCCGGGCGCTTCATGGACGCCATGCCCGGCATGCGCTTCGGCCACGCCGGGACGATCGTCGAGGGACGACAGGACACCGCCGCCGAGAAGATCCGGCGCCTCGAAGCGGCGGGCATCGCCGTCGCGCAGGAGATCGAGCAGATCCCGGCGCTGGTGAAGGAGCGCATCTAGACGATGTCTATGTTCATTCGTGTTGAGATCGACCCTGACGCTGCCTCGGACCCAGAGCTAGCGAAGAAGCTCGTCGAGGTGTGTCCTGTGAACATCTTCGCCCAGGACGCCGACGGCAAGGCCGTGATCGTCGGCGAGAACGAGGACGAGTGCGTCCTCTGCGATCTGTGCGTCCAGGCCGCACCCGACGGCAAGGTGCGCGTGATCAAGCTCTACGAGTAGGGGCGGGCGGCTGCCCGCCCAGGGACGACCGTCCGGTCGCCCCTACGTTTCCTTCACTCCCTAATCCCTCCCTTGTAAGGTTTTCACCCTCCACCGTCTTACTGGTAGAGCCCGCCTGAGGCGGGTCCAGTGGCAGCCGCGGGCAACGCGCCGCGGCGCTCGCGCCGGTCGAGATACCTGCGAAGCGCCCGCAGTTCTGAACCGGATCGGAACGATCCGCGGCTCATCGGCGTATAATTCATCGAGATGAACGCCGAGGCAGTGAGTGTCTCCCGTGGCGGCCCGCCCGGCGAGGCCACCCCCGATGACGAAGTCATCGCCCGGTGCCAGGACGGCGCCGGCGAGGCGTTCGAAGTCATCGTGAGGCGCTACGCAGATCAGGTATTCGGCACGATCTTCCTCATGACACACGAGCGCCGCCTGAGTGAAGACCTCACGCAAGAAACGTTCGTCCGCGCCTGGCGCGGCCTCAACGGCTTCTACCTCGGCGAGCCGCTCCGTCCCTGGCTGCTGCGCATCGCGGCGAATGTCGTCGTTAGCCACCGGCGCAAGCGATGGCTGCCGTTCGTTCCGCTCTCCAGGGTCGATCGTGACACGCCCAGCCGCGAGCCATCGCCGGAAGCGCAGGCCGAGCAGGTCGCAACAGGCGACGAGCTGCAGCGCGCAATAGCGGAGCTGCGAGAAGACCACAGGCAGGTCGTCGTGCTGCGCTTCTACGCCGAGCTGTCGGTGCCGGAGATCGCCCGCGCGACACGCTGGGCCGAGGGGACGGTGAAGTCGCGCCTGCACCGAGCGCTCCGGCGCATGCGCGCATCACTCGAACCACCGCTTGAGGAGTGAGAACGATGACTGAGGAACTGGAACAGCAGATCCGAGCGCATCTTCAGAGCGAAACCGCGGCGCTCCGCGCCCCCAGCGACATGTGGTCGCGCGTTCAGACCGTCATCCAGGAGCCACCGCGCTGGCGCACGTGGTTAGCTGGCCGGCAACGCTGGCTCGTAATGTCGGGCCTTGCCGTTGCGGGCGCGATTGCGCTCCTCGTCCTCAGCGTCGTCATATCACGCCCTGGCAACGACGAGCCGCTGAACGCGTCCAGCATCCTCGCTCGCGCCGCCCAAGCGGCGGAAGACCCGAACAGCACAGGTGTGGACAGCTTTATGGGCAAGATGACAGGGACGCTGACCTTCAACATCGAAGGCATCGACGACATCGAAGCACTCGATCTCGATCCAAGCGACCTGCATGTCGGTGGGGCGTCTGAGGTGTGGTTCAAGGCTCCCGACCGCTATCGCGTGGAAGCTGAGGACGGTAGCGTCGTAGTCTTCGACGGCGACCAAGTTTCCCAGTACGACGCGAAGTCAGGCACATATTCGCAGCGATCCGTTGAGATCGGCGACCGACTCTTCTTCCTGCCCAACTCCGAGTACTTAAGTGGTCAATTGGGATCGCCTCCCGAGTTTGAGGGGCTGGCCAAGGACGCCATGGTCACAGCAGGCGAGCCAGTGCTCGGCCGAGAGACGTATCTTATCGAGCAGACCTTCGGTGACGGTTCTTCGCGGATGTGGGTCGACAAGGAGCGCTTCATGATCCTGCGCTCGGAGTTGACGGCAACGAACAGTTGGACAGTCCCCGGCGGGAAAGCCACGATGACTCTGGACAACAAGTTCGCCTTCACGTCACTCGATTTCGATGCGTCGATAGATGATGACCTGTTCGAGTTCACGCCACCGCCAGGCGCTGTCGAGCGCGGCCCTTTCAGCGGGCTGCCGCCCTGGGCGCTGGTACCCAATCCGATACCCGATGGCTACAAGCTCTGCGGCACGTCACGGACGGACAGCTTCGGAGGGGGTCCGCTCTCTGATATCCAGCCCGTTTACTACGGCATCGAAACCGCCGATGGCGGTCTCGCGAAAGTCTCTCAGCGCCTCGTTGAGTTCGGTGACGCAGACGAATTCATCCTGAGTACCGCCGGTATACCGACGCCCTCCGAGCCGGTGCGTGTACGCGGCCAGGAAGCAGCGTTCGGACACGCCGGTTCCGAGCTGACCGTGCTGAGATGGACAGAGAACGGCGTGGTCATAAGATTCGTCACAACGGATCTGTCCGACGATCAACTAATACGCCTGGCAGAGTCGATGGAGCGGGCTGACGAATTGCCATCGTCCGGCGCGGGCACCGACCTGAAAGTCCACCCCTGCGAGGCGGCTAGGGGCATTGGCGGAACGTTCCAGGTAGCGCCCTAACTAGCCCGCCAGCAACTGTCTTGCGATGATCTTGAGTTCGAGGATGGGCTTCACGCCCTCGAAGATGGGCAGGACGAGCGCGTCCACGACGTAGCGCGCCACCGGGTCCTCTTCCGAGTAGCCCCAGCCGCCGTGGATCAGCTGCGCCTCCTGGCTCACCCACACCGCCACGTCCGACGCGAACAGCTTGCACATCGCCGGCTCCACCGCCGCGCGTTCGTCGTGCGCCATCGCGCGCGCGGCGGCGTACGTCAGGTGGCGCCCCGCCGCGACGTGCGTCGCCATGCGACCGATCTTGTACTGCGTGAGCTGATAGTCCGCGATCGGGTGTCCGAACTGCTTGCGGTCGAGCGCGTAGGTGCACGCCTTCTCTAGCGCCGCCTGCCCGACACCCGTCGCGCGACCGCCCGTCTGGAGCCGGCCTGCCGCGAAGCCGCCCATCTGCAGGTAGAACCCCTTGTTCAGGCCGCCTTCGAGGCCCACGAGGTTTTCCTCCGGCACGAAATAGCGGTCGAGCGCGAGCGTGAACGAATGCATCCCACGATAGCCGGGCGTCGGGTTCGCCGTTCCCGTGATCGAGCCGCCGCCGGATTGCGTCTGCACGAAGCTGTGGCCGTCGAATGGGTCCTTCTCGACGATGAACAGCGAAAGGCCGCGCGCGCCGAGCGACGTATCGGGGTCGGTGCGGGCGAGCAGCGCCAGGATGTTCGCGCGGCCGGCGAACGTCGACCACGCCTTCGCGCCCTCGATGAACCAGCCGCGCTTGTCCTTGTGCTCGCCCGGCGTCGCCCGACACTGCACCGACGCGACATCGGAGCCGATGTCGGGCTCCGTCACGCAGATGCCGACGATCAGCTCGCCCGAGGCGATGCGCGGCAACCAGTGCTGTCGCTGCTCCTCCGTCCCGCCCTGAACCAGCGCGCGCGTGAGGATCTCGGAACGGGTGATCAGGCTCCCAGCGACAAGCGACGCCGCCGAGAGCTCCTCGGTGAGCACCACCATCGTCAGGTAGCCCATCTCCGTCCCACCGTACGCCTCCGGGATCGAGCTGCCGAACAGGCCCAGGTCGGCCATCTTCTGGATCAGCTCCTCGGGCACCAGGTGGTCCTGACGATGCATCTCCTGCGCGATCGGCGCCACCTCCGTCTTGGCGAAGGCGCGGAACTGATCGCGCGTCATCGATGCGATCTGGTCGTCGAGCGCCGTGGTGTGCGCGCCGCGCGCCTCCAGCACGCGCGCGCCGATCGTGCGGAGACGCGCTTCGGAGAGGCCGGAGCGCATCAGTGCGCTCACGTCGTCGTTGTGTAGGCGTGCCCGGACGGCGTTCTCGAGCCCGAAGGCGTCTGGATCCGCCTCGACGGCGGCGCGCAGCTTGTGGATGACCTCCGCGCTGAACGCGAACGCTTGCTCCTCCGCAAGCGCGTCGCGCGTGCCGCCCGCCTGCCGTTCGCAATACGCGACGAGCTGTTGGGCCGCGCGCGCCTCCGTCGCGAGCTGCGCAAGGCGCTCGGCGTGCACCTGAAAGTCGTCGATGCGCTTACCGCCGTCGGTCAAGCGCGCGCCCGACACGAGCGCCGAGTCGATCGCGGCCTCGGTCGCGTCGACGAGGCGGCGCGCACTGGCGAGGACGTCCGGTTCCGTCTGCGGGCTCATCGGTTCCCTTGAGCTTGTCGAACGGACTTCTTCGGCATCAGTACCGTGTAGTCGAGGTCGAGCACCACGCTCGGATGGTACTGCTCGCGGTCGCTCTCGGCATCTCGCACCTTCAGCTCGATCGGTTCCTCGTTCGGATCGACGTTCTTTACCCCGACAAGGCGCAGTCGCAGCGCACCGGCGTCGTCGCGCCTCAGGTCGATGCGTTCGAGCACGTCGGTCCAGGCGAAGAGCGTATCGCCCGCGACGGTCGGGTTGGCGTGGCTGCCGGCGTTGAACGCTAGCACGCGGATCGCGTTCTCCAGCCCGTCATATGAGAGGGCGTGCGTGATCGAGATGATGTGCCCGCCGTAGATGATGCGCGCGCCCAGCCGCGACTTCGCCTGCAGATGCTGGTTGAAGTGCACGCGCGCGTTGTTCTGGTAGAGCCGCGTCGCCATCTGGTGCTCGGCGTCCTCCATCGTCATGCCTTGCGGGTGCACGATGCGCTCGCCGGGCTCGTAGTCCTCCCAGAACGCCTGTCCACCCGTCGCGACGGGGTCGAAGCGGGCGAGGTCGAGCTCCTCCGGCACGACGAGGTCGTTCAGCGCCACCTGCAAAGGCAACTCGGGCGCGTCATTGGCGCCGGCGTTGGCCTTCGGGTCGCGCCCGTCCGGGCGCTTGTTCACCATCGCCCAGCGGTAGAACTGGAGCACCGACTCCTTGCGCTGATTGAAGCCGCGCGTGCGCACCCAGACGATGCCCACGTCGCCGCGCGAGGTCTCACGCTTGCCGATCACTTCGGTCTCGGCGCGCAGCGTGTCGCCGGAGAAGACCGGGCGCTGGAAGCGCACGTCGGCGTAGCCCAGATTGGCAGGCGAGTTGAGCGAGACGTCCGGCACCGCCCGCCCGAACACCATGTGGAACACCAGCAGATCGTGGGCAGGCGCGCTCGGGTAGCCGAGGGACTTGGCGAACTCGGTCGAGCAGTGGAGCGGGCGGCGGTCGCCGGTGAGGGCAATGTAGAGCGAGCGGTCGCCCTCTGTCACCGTGCGCGGGACGGCGTGGTGAAACACCTGTCCGACAGTGAAGTCCTCGTAGAAGTTGCCCGTTCGCGTCTTGGTAGCCATAGAACAATGCGGGCCGATCTCGGCCCGCCGAATTGTAACGGACGACTTCTAGTTGACAACAGCGAGCCCAGATTCCGAAAAGCATACGACCCCTGGCGGCTGGGCCAGGGGTCGTATGGGCATCGGGAGGAGGCTTTACGCCGACGCCGTGTCCTGAGCTAGCGCCGCATGGAAGCGGTACAGGAGCTGGCTGACACGCCCACTCGATTGCCTGCCGTGTCCAGACTGGCCCTTCCTGTCGAGCCGACGTACTTCGCTCCTGAGCTGCTCTCGCGCGGCCGCTCTCATCCGCTCTTGCATGGTCGCTGTAACTAACTCTTGGGGTATCATGGTGGTGCTCCCTACCTTTGTCAGCGTCTTTTTCCAGGCTCATCATAGGTTCAACAACGGGCCTTTTTCTATGAACCACTTCACATATCGACGCCGACTAGCGAAAATGAGAGCGATGCCATGACCGACCGCGATAGCCTTGTCCGCCACGTCCCGCTCCTGGCTCGACTCTCCGAGGCCGACCGGCGAGCGCTCGCCTCGCGCGGGCGCATTCATTCGTACCGGGACGGCGCGCCCCTCTTCAGCGAAGGCGATCCGGGCGATGCGTTGCATATCATCATCGAGGGCAGGGTACGCGTCATGTTCGCCTCCCGATCGGGCGGGGAAGTCGAGGTTGCGCTCCTTGGCCCCGGCGAGTGCGTGGGCGATCTGGCGCTCTTCGACGACCGGCCGCGTTCGGCGACCGCCATCGCCTCGCAGCCGACGCGAACGCTGGTGGTAACGCGCGACGCGTTCCTGCGCTGGCTTTCGGAGCGCCCCAAGGCTGCGCTCGCCCTCCTCCAGACGCTCAGCCTTCGCCTACGCCGCACAGACGAAGCGCTCGCCGACTTCGCGTTCGCGGACGTACCTACGCGCCTTGCGAAGCGTCTGCTCGACCTCGAAATCGAGCAGCACGAACTGGCGCTACGCGACCCGACAGATGGCCGCATCCGCATCACTCAAGGCGAGCTTGCCTCGATGCTTGGCGTGAGCCGCGAGAGCGTGAACAAGCAACTCAACGCCTTCGCTCGCGAGGGCTGGATCGCGCTCTCCCGTGGCCTAATCGCGATCCGTGACGCCAACGCGCTGCGGGCGCTGCTCTAGGCGCTGTAGCGCGAAGGCTGGATCGCCGTCTTTCAGGGCCAAATCGCGATCCGTAACGCCAACGCGCTGCGGGCGCTGCTCTAAGCGCTATCGCGCGAAGCCTGGATCGCGCCCTTTCAAGGCCAAATCGCGATCCGTGACGCCAACGCGCTGCGGGCGCTGCTCTCGGCGCTGTGGCGCGCCGCCCCGCCCGCGGGCTATGCTAGAGACTCGATGGTCCAGCAAGCCGCACCCCGTCGCATGCCCTCGCGCGATGCCGAGTATCGGACGCTTCGTCGCCTAGCCCGAACCACCGCTGGCGGCGTGCCAGAGCACCCGTTGGACGCCCTCCAGCAGGTCGCAGATCTCGCCCGCGACCTCACCGGTGCGCGCTACGGCGCGCTCGCCGTGACGGACCAGGACGACAACATCGAAGGCTTCGTCGTCAGCGGGATGACGGCCGAGGAGGAGCGCAAGCTCAAGGCGGCGCCTCTGGGTCACGGGCCGCTCGGCACCATGCGCAAGGACGGCCTGGCTGTGCGCATCGACGACCTCGACCAGTACAAGAAGTCGTTCGGCTTCCCACCCAGGCACCCGGACATGAAGACGCTGCTGGGCATGCCGATCTGGGTGGAGACGCTGCTGCGCGGCGCACTCTACGTGACCGATCGCAGCGGCGGCAAACCGTTCCGCTCGAGCGACGAGGTCATCTTGCGGGTGCTCGCCCGCCACGCTGGCCACATCATCGCGACTCGCTGGTACTAGCCATGCGTCTCCTCACTTACGAGCGCGACGGCGCTCCCAGACTCGGCTTGCTGCTGAACGCGAACGTCGTCGATCTCGCCGACGCGACCGCGGGCGAGCTCCCTGCCGACATGCTTGGCTTCATCGAGGCCGGTGAGGCCGCACTCGAACGCGCGCGGAGCGTCGCCTCTACTAGCACCGAACAACTCGCGCGCCACGCTCGCCCGCTTGCGCAAACGAAGCTCCTCGCGCCGATACCGACGCCGCGTCGGAACCTCGTCTGCGTTGGGCTGAACTACGCCGACCACGCCGCCGAATCGCGCGTCACGGACGGCGTGCCGGAAGAGCCAGTCTACTTCACAAAGGCGACGAGCACCGTGATCGGGCCAGGGGCCGCGATCCCCTGGCACGGCCACGTCTCGCGCCGCATCGATTGGGAGGTCGAGCTGGTCGCTGTGATCGGCCGGAGCGGGCGCGACATCCCTGAGGCGTGGGCGCTTGAACACGTCGCCGGCTACACCGTGGGCAACGACGTCACCGCGCGCGACCTGCAGCGTCGCCATCAGCAGTGGTACAAGGGGAAGTCGCTCGATGGCTTTTGCCCGCTTGGGCCGTGGATCGTCACGAGCGATGAGCTGGGCGATCCGCAGGACGCGCGCCTGTCGCTACGGGTGAACGGCGACACAAAGCAGGACGCCCACACGAGCGACATGATCTTCAACGTCGCGCACCTGATCGCCGTGTGGTCGCTGGGGATGACGCTGGAGCCGGGTGACCTGCTCATGACCGGCACGCCTTCGGGTGTCGGCTTCGCGCGTCAACCGCCGGAGTATCTCCAGCCGGGCGATACCGTGGAGGCGGAGATCGACAAGATCGGTGTCCTGCGCAACCCGGTAGCGACGGAGTAGCCGCGCCGGATCATCCTCTCGTCCTGCTACCCTGGGATCGCCATGATCGTCGGCACCGTACGTGAGATCAAAGTCGCCGAGTACCGTGTCGCGCTGACGCCTGGAGGCGCCGACGCGCTGGTTCGGCGCGGCCACCGCGTGCTGGTGGAGAGCGGCGCGGGCCTGGGCAGTGGCTTCGACGACGAGGCGTATCGCCGCGTCGGCGCAGAACTCGTCGCGAACGCGGACGACGTCTGGCGACAAGCCGATCTGCTGGTCAAGGTAAAGGAGCCGATCGCGGAGGAGTACGTGCGGCTGCGCCCCGACCAGGTCCTGTTCACCTACCTCCACCTCGCTGCGCTGCCTGAGCTCACACGCGCCCTGATCGACGCGGGCGGCGTCGCTGTCGCGTATGAGACGGTGCAGCTCGACGACGGCAGCCTGCCGCTCCTGATCCCGATGAGTGAGATCGCCGGTCGTATGGCGACGGAGGTCGCCGCCCAGTGGCTGCGCAAGCCGGGGCCGGGGCGCGGCAAGCTCCTCTCGGGCCTACCCGGCGCGCCGCCAGCGCGCGTCGTCATCCTCGGCGCGGGCACCGTCTCGACCAACGCCTGCGCCGTCGCCGTGGGCCTCGGCGCGCAGGTGACCGTCATCGGTCAGGGGCTGGAGCGCCTGCGTATCGTGGACGCACGCTGGCCCGGGCGAGTGACGACGCTCACCTCGACGTCGTACAACATCAGCCGCTCGCTCGAAGAGGCCGACGCGCTGATCAGCGGCGTGCTCATCGCGGGCGCGCAGGCGCCGAAGCTCGTTTCGCGCGACCAGGTGCGCAGCATGGGCCCCGGCGCGGTGATCGTCAACGTCGACATCGACCAGGGCGGCGCCGTGGAGACCGCCCGGCCGACGACGCACGAAGACCCCGTGTACGTCGACGGGGGCGTCGTCCACTACAGCGTGGCGAACATGCCCGGCAGCGTCCCCCACACGTCAACCGCCGCGCTTACGACGGCAACGCTGCCCTACGTGCTGCGACTCGCGGACGGCGGTATCGACGCGATCCGGGACGATCCTGCGCTCGCTGCGGGCGTGAACGTGGCGCGCGGGAAGATCACGAACGCCGGCGTGGCGGCGGCGATCGGCATGCCCCATTCGCCCGTGCTCGACACGTTATAAGCGCCAACGCAGGTTCGCCATTTGATCCTAATCCCGACACGCGGCACACTTACAGACGCTGAGGAAGGAACCCGAGGAAGGCGCGCAGTGCTTGCAACAGCACCAGCGGGCCAGATCACATAGGAGGTGCAGGATGCATCGATTTCTTGTTCTAGGGGCCGTAGTCGGGGCTATGCTCGCGGCCAGCGCCGCCTTCGCGGGGGGCGCCTTCGCGGACACCAGCGGCGATAACCCCTCGGGGTACGTCTGGACCGACACGAACGCGCCGGACCCCACCACGACGTACAACTGGATGGACGCGACCGGCGGCACGCTCATCGCCTCCACGGACGACGATGACTCGGCGGATGTCATCCCGCTGCCGTTCACGTTCTACTACTTCGGCGCGCCTAATACCGAAATCGCCATCGGCACCAATGGCCTGCTCAGCTTCAACATAGCCGATCCCAACGAATGCAATGACAACTACAACTGGGGGCCCGATGACTTCGGCCTTCCCATCCCGCACGATGACGCCGATTGCGAAGGTGACGAGGATGGCTGGGGCGCCAACCCGCTCATCGCCCCGTGGTTCGACGACCTGGACCCGGGCGAATGCGGCGACGTCTACTACCAGACGTTCGGGTCAGCTCCTAACCGCACGTTCGTCGTCGAGTACAGCGACGTCTGCCACAACGACTGCTTCGACTGCGAACCCGGTGAAGGCATCACGTTTGAGGTGATCCTGTTCGAGGGTTCAAACGACATCAAGTTCCAGTATATGGACGCCTTCTTCGGGGTCGACGGCATCATCAAGAAGAGCGCTCTGCCGAAAGACGGCCGCTCGGCCGCCGGAGGCGGCACGCTCCAGGACAACAACAACGGCAACTCAGCGACCGTGGGCCTGGACAAGGACGCCACGGTGGGCCTCCAGTACTCGCATGCCCAGCGGGTGATCGACGACGAGCTCGCGGTTCTCTTCACGACGGAGCCTGTACCAACCCCAACGTCCACGGTACCGCCGCCGACCGCCGGCATCACGCCGCCGGGGCCCTCGGCTACCGTGATCGCCGTGTCGTCGTTGCCGCTCACTGGATCGAGTGGCGGTGGCTCCGCGGCGCACGTCTGGGTTATCTTCGCGCTGAGCGCAGCAGCGTTAGCATCAATTGCCGGTTATGCCGGCCTACGCCTGCGACAGCGTTAGACCGTAACACTCGATGAGAGGGCCAGCAGGCCTCCCGACGCATGGGAGGCCTGCGGCGTTAACGGCACAAGTCGTGTGGTTAGGCTCGAACGAGCGCGCCAGCGCAGCGCTCAATGAACTGACGCATCGCTGGCAGCATGATCTCTAGCGGCACGTCCTGGTGGCCCGCGTTGGGAAACGTCACCATCGTCTTCGGGTCGGTCGCCAGCTCGTGCAGACGCTTGCCCATCCGGTAGGGCACGCTCTCGTCGGCGTCGCCGTGCATGACGAGGAGCGGCACACCCACGCGCCGGATCTTCGCAGCGGAGTCGTACCGCGTCAGCGGCAACCACGGCACGAACGACATCGGGCCGCGCAGCCGCGGATAGCGCTCCATGATCAGGTCTCTGATCGAGGTGAAGGGCGCGCGCAGGATCAGCCCCGCGCACGGCTCGCGCAGCGCCAGCTCCACTGCTACGCCAGAGCCCATCGAGAAGCCATAGAAGACGATCCGCGTCGCGTCGATGTCGGACCGGTTGTGGAGGTACCCGACGGCGCCCTCGGCGTCCAGGTACGTGCCCTGCTCCGACGCCTCGCCGCCGTGCCGACCGTAACCTCGATAGTCGAACAGGAAGAACCGGCAGCCCAGACCGCGCAGGAACTCGCCGAAGCGACGCGCGCGATCTTCGTCCGCCCAGTAATAGGTCGCGTTGTAGCTCGTGCCGTGCGCGAACAGCACGGTCGCGGGCCCATCGCCGCCGTGGAACAGCCAGCCTTCGAGCTCGTGACCGTCGGCCGTCCAGAAGCGTACCTGCTCGAAGGGAACACCAGTCGCCTCCGGCATGCCGCGGTCGTACGGTTCGGTCCGGAAGAGATTGCGGCGCACGACCCGTTCGAACGCGTACGAGACACCCGCTGGGGGTACCGCGAGCAGTCCGAGCGTTGCGAGGGCGCGTCGTATCGCCATCGCAGCCATCGTACCAGAAGCGCGCGCGTAGGCGCAGACGTCGCGTGCTATAGTGAAGCCGATCACGGCGCGAGACGAGCATGAACAACACGCGCGAACCCTGGAAACACCGGCAAGCGATCGTCAACGGCATCCGTCTGCACTGGGTCGAGCAGGGGCAAGGCCCGCTCGTGGTGCTGCTGCACGGCTTTCCAGAGTTCTGGTACTCGTGGCGACGCCAGATCCCCGTGCTCGCCGAGCGCTTTCGCGTCGTCGCGCCGGACATGCGCGGCTACAACGTCTCCGAAAAGCCCAGTTCCGGCTACGACCTTGACACGCTGACCGACGACCTCCTCGCGCTGATCCAGACGCTCGGCGCGGAGCGCGCGTCGATCGTAGGGCACGATTGGGGCGGTGTGGTCGCGTGGGCGTTCGCGGCGCGCTTCCCTGAGGCGACAGAGAAGCTCGTCGTGTTGAACGCGCCGCACCCCGGACGGTTCATCGAGGAGCTGCGGAAACCGCGTCAGTTCCTGCGCAGCACCTACGTCCTCTTCTTCCAGCTCCCCGCCGTGCCGGAACTGCTCCTGGGCGCAAACCGCGCGTGGCTGGTCGAGCGCATGCTGCGCGGCTCGGCGGCGGTCAAGGAGGCCTTCAGCGACGAAGACCTCGCTCAGTATCGAGAAGCGGCCTCCCAGCCTGGGGCGCTAACCGGCGCCCTGAAGTACTATCGGGCGCTCCGTCCGTGGCGCCTCCCACAGGAGCAGGACATCCGTGCGCCCACGCTCCTCCTCTGGGGAGACCAGGATCAGGCGCTGGGGAAGGAGCTCACGCTGAATCTGGAGCGCTGGGTGCCGAATCTAACCGTTCGATACCTGGATTGCGGCCACTGGACCCAGCAGGAACGTCCGGACGAGGTTAATCGTTATCTAATGGAGTTCCTCTAATCGGTACGCCTCGGATTCGAGGCCGAGCCTTTAGGCTGGCTCTCGAACATCCGATCATCCTATAGGGCGAGGCGCGACGATTGGGCCTCGCGTAGGATGCTATTCCAGGAGGAGGGAGCCTCGGAGACAGGGAAGGAAGGCTGAGCTTGACCGGAGAAGAGGCGTTCCAGATCGCGGCGGCTGTCGCGGCAATATCCGGGCTGGCCGCGCTCCTGACGCTCTGCCTCCTTGCCATCGTCGGTGTCTGGCGGCTATTCGAACGCGCGGATGACGTCTCGCAGGCGTCTACGCGAGCCCTGGTGAGCGTCGAGGAGCTCACCCGCAGGATCGCCGCCGTGGAGAACCTGCCATTGGGTGACGGCAGCGACCAGTTCAGCCAGCTTCGCCAGCAAGCCGAGACGCTGCTCGACCAGCAGCGACGGCTCCAGGAACTGGCTGGCAGCCTGCTCGAAACCGGCGAACTGGAAGGTGGCACACCGGCCGTCCTCCTGGAAGATCTGGAACACGCAGTCCAGCGACTCGACAGTACGGTTGGTCAGATGGCCGCCTCGCTGGCAAATGTGATTCAACTGCTCGAACAAACGAGCCGGGAGCGCGTTTAGGTCATGACGGAACAACAGCCAACGCCGGTCCTACCCATGCTCGAACCGCTGCTCGCGGTGCACGCCGCGACGAGCGCCGGCTGGATTTCGGACGCCGCCAGCACGGCTGCCGAGCGCGGCCTGGGCGCACTCTATAGCTTCCTGTTCCTGCAGGACGCCTCGGGCCACCTCGTCGGACAGCGGCCGGCCTCCGGCGAGCGCATACGCGCGCTGGGCAAGGTGCGTCAGGCGCTCAACGCCGACCTCACTGCCCTGAAGTTCGATCCAAACGACCGGCCGGAGCTGATCGCCATGCTCGATGCCGGCAAACCGGTTGCCTTCGGCCTGCTCACAGACGCGCTGCCGCTTCAGAGCGACGAGAAGCGCCTGGAGAAGGAGCAGAAGAAGCTCGGCGTCAGCGAGGTCTGGCTCGCTCCGCTCACCCGCGGCGGCGAGCAGTTCGGCCTCCTGGTGCTGCTTATGCCGGCCAATCCGCCCGGCGACCTCGCACACGCCGAACTGCTCGGCCAGCATGTCGCCGTCTCGCTCAAGAACGTCCAGGAGCGCGAGGCGAATCGCAAGTTGGGCGAGCTTGACGCTGTCCGCTGGGTGTACGACGAGCGCCGCTTCATGGAACAGCTCACCTCGGAGGTCCGCCGAGCGAAGCGCCACAGCCGGCCGCTCTCCATCATGCTCCTGCGCCTGTCCAACCTGGACGCGTTGCGCGGCCGCTATGGGAGCTTCCTGGCAGACCGCATCCTCAGGCAGATCGGCAGCCGTCTGGACGACACCATGCGCGACACGGACTTCCTGGGCGCTTTCCACGCAGACGGCTTCGCGTCCGTCCTGGTCGAATGTGACGAGGAGGGCGCCCGGCGAGCCAAGGAGCGCCTGCTCGACAGCGTCAAGACGATTCAGCTTCCGGAAGCCGATCTTCCCGACCTCCCCATCGACCTCGCCTGCGCCACGACGTTCTATCCGGATGGTGGCGAAACGGCCGAAGAGATGATGGCATCGGCCGAAGCGCGCCTGGTCGACGAATCTTCATCGTCCAGCGCCGCCGCTTAACGAAACACGGCGAGCGTTTCGCTCGCCGTGCGTAGTTCTTCGCTAGGCCATTTGCCTACGCTGCCGACTTCTCCTCGAAGTTGACCTCGATGTCCGCCTCAGCCTCGAAGCGACGCTGGAGGCCTTCCAACAGCGCGTCCCGTACAGCCGTCGGATCGGACGTCTCGCTCACCCACACCTTGAGGCTGGCGCGACGGCCGTCGTAGTCCAGCAACGCCACGTCCACCACCTCGCCGATTTCGTTCACGGCGCTGTCCACGGCCTTCAGGTCGAGCGATGTGCCTCTGGTCGTCACGTCCACGCGCAAGCAGTTCGACACGCCCGCCGGCTCCTCGTTCGTCTCCTCGCTCTCTGCTTCCGTCTCCTCATCGAGCGTGGGCGAGTAAAACGAGGTTACCTTTTCCTCGGGCTCGCGCTCGGTCGACATCGTCGGCCAGGCGTTCACCGGATTGTCGTTCGCGAGCGGGCGCAGCCAAGGCGAGCTGCCCTGCTCGTCGTCGGCGGGCTGCGTGAACGTTGGAGTTGTCTGGGTCTGCGTGGTCTGGGGGCGGATGCGCGTCATCGTCGCCTCGATATCGCCGAGCACCTGCGCCAGCGCCGCGATTTTGGGGAGCGTCTGGCGGAGCGCCGCAGTAGCCTGCGCCGCGGACGCCAGCGACATCTCCAGCGTCTGGAGCCTGGTGTCGAGTTCGTCTTGCAGATTTCCGGCTTCCTGGGCCATGCGTTACCTCCTTGAGATACCTCGTCGACCGACGCCGGACGAAGCCCGTGTGCATATGGATTATCGCCGCCGCCCTAAGGGGAGTGGTATAAGGGAAACCCCGCGTTTTCTTCCTACGGCTCGCCCGCCGGCGGCTCGACCGGCTGCGCCGCGCGCTGCTACCATGAGGCAGCACAGGAGCCGATCCATGGAAACTGAAATTTACGAATCGGACCCGTTTACGGCCAAGAAGCAGGAGCTGTTGGCTCACTTCACAAGCGACTACCGATTCCAGAAGGGCGACGAGCTCTACATCCACCGGGGCGAAGGCCGGCCGATCAAGATTCGCCTGATCGATGTGCGCGTGCATGTGCATGGCGAAGGCCGCCTATCGCGCGAGCTGCTCGCCCTGAAGCTCTAACGTGGTGGCCGCACCCACCCTCGCGCGACTTGCCCGCGCGAGCGTCGCCGCGCTCGCGTTTGCAACGGCGCTGTCGCTGGCCGCAGCGTGTGGCGACGGCGGCGACGAGCCGCCCGCCGGCGTCACGCCGACAGCGACGACGGCGCTGGCTCCGACAGGCCAGGTGACTCGCGGGCCCAGCCCGACGCCCCGGCCGGCAGCGACCGGACCGGAGATCGACGAGTTCAATCTGCCGACGCCGGATGGCGTCCCGCATTCGATCGCGGTCGACGCGCAGGGCCGCATCTGGTTCACGGAGCTCGAGGGCAACAAGCTCGGCATGTTCGACCCGGCCAATGAGCGCTTCCGTGAGTGGGAGGTGCCGACGGCAAACGCGCAGCCGCACGGCATCGGCGTCGACTTCGAGGGCAACATCTGGATCACCTATGTCGGACTGAGCAAGATTGCCGCGTTCGACGTAAGGAACGAAGAGTTCCACGAGTTCGCCATCCCCTCGCCCAACACCGGCCCACACAGCATCGCCTTCGACGCGCGCGGCGACCTGTGGTTCACCGAATCACGCGGCGATGCCATCGCGCGCTTCGAGCGCGCGAGCGGCAAGGTCGAAGAGGTACCGGTGCCAACGAGCGACTCCGTGCCCTACGGCATCGCGATCGACCCGCAGGGCGTCGTCTGGTGGGCGGAGCTCCAGGGCAACAAGATCGGCTGGTACGACCCGGCATCGCGGGAGATCAAGGAGCTCGCCCCGCCCACGCGCAACCAGGGCGCGCGCCGCATCGCCGTCGACGGCGACGGCGGCGTGTGGTTCACCGAATACGCGGCGAACAAGTTGGGTTATTTCGACCCGAAGGCCCAACGCTTCGAGGAGTACGCGCTCCCCACGCCGAACGCCGCGCCGTACGCCATCACCATTGCGCAGGACGGCGCGATCTGGCTGAGCGAGTTCAGCGCGAACAAGCTCGCGCGCTTCGACCCTGGATCGAAAACGTTCGAGGAGTTCGACATCCCGACCGCCAGCGCCGGCTGCCGGACGATAGTGGAGGATGCGCAAGGGGCGATCTGGTGCCCTGAGTCCGGCGCGGGCAAGCTACTCCGTATCCAGTTCGTCGCGGGCTAGTTGTGCAGAGGTGGCACAGCGGCGAGCGGGAGGCTGGTGGCAGGTTTGGGGGGAAGCCCGCTCGCCGCTTTTGGGAGGAGGAAACCTGTTCCTCAGTCTTAGTCTAAAACGCCCGCAGACGAAATAGTGTGAGCTACTTCACACAATGACGGGCGCTACATCTGCCCCGAGAACTGCAAAAGCTGGACCAGGTTACCTTCCGGATCTTTGAACGTGGCGATCCAGCCCGCACCCTGCTGGTTCGGCTCTTCTACGAACTCTACACCGGCAGCCTTCAGTCGCGCCGCCTCTTCCTGAATGTCGTCCGTGTCCAGCCCGACGATGTGGCGCGCCGGATCGCCGTTCTTGCCCTTTACATCGCTGTGCGTTCCCAGCGCCAGCGCCGGGCCGTTCGGGTCGCCAAAGATCACGAAGCCCGGCGCCTCCATGCCGACCTTGAGGCCGATCTTGTCGCGGTAGAACGGCAGCAAGTTGTTGATGTCTTCACTCCAGATCGAAGACAAGCGCAGTCCCTGGATCATGGCGTTGCTCCTTTTGCGCAAGGCGCGTCGTTTACATTCCGCTGGCGAGGCCGATCACGTGGCCCTCGGGGTCGGCGAAGAGCGCGATCCTCGGGCCGCCGGGCACGTCCATCGGCGGCTGCACCGTTTTGCCACCGAGGCCCTCCGCCTTGTCGAGGTACTTCTGCACATCGTCGACGCCGACGTAGAACGTGACGTGGCCATCGCCGCCCTGGCCAGTCGCGATGCCGCCGCCGATGCCGCCTTCGCTGGCCTCGACCATGCCGTAGTTCATCGGGTTGTTCGCATCGACCTTCCAGTCGAAGAGCGTGGCAAAAAACTCCTGGAGCTTCTTGCCGTCCTTACCAATCACCTCGAAGTGGTTCACGGGATTCGCCATCTTGGGTCTCCTTTCCTGTATACTGAGCTTAGTGAAGTCGATGTAGATAATACTGTAAGTAGTAGCTTACGTCAAGAGGGCAGAAACGATGACGCGGAACTACGAGCAGGCCTGCCCCGTCGCCCGCACGCTGGACATCGTCGGCGACCGCTGGACGCTGCTGATCCTCCGTGACCTCTTCTTCGACGTCGCGCGCTTCAACGACTTCATCGAGCGCTCGCCCGGAATGCCGACGAAGGTGCTCTCGGCGCGCCTGAAGAAGCTTGAAGCGCACGGCTTCGTCCAGCGCGAGCTCTACAGCCAGCACCCGCTGCGGGCCGAGTACCGCCTCACCGAGAAGGGCCGCTCCCTGCGCCCTGTGCTCCAATCGCTCGCCGACTGGGGCATGGAGCACCTCCTCAGCGCCCACGAGCGCAAGCAGATCCCCTCCCTCCCCGACGAAGCCGGCAGTTAATCGGCCGCGGGTCCGCCGCCCACGGCGCGTACTGTGCTCGGCGGTGGTGCGTCGTCCGGTCGGCGGCGGGCGTCCGATTCTTGTACAATGCCCCCCGCCGATGCAGTACCAGCCACGTCACTTCCAGAAGCTGCCTGAGCCCGAAGCCATCCGGAGCGAGTCGCCGCTCATGTTTCCCCAGGACCTAGCGGCGAAGGAGATCGCGGACGGGGTCTACTGGATCGCCGCAGGGAGCTGCGCCGGCTGGGTGAAGACATCGGACGGCATCGTCTTGATCGATGCCGGCATCGGCCGGCGGGAGGTGTTCTCGGAACTCGAGCGCACGACGGGCAACGCGCCTGTGCGCTACATGGTCTACACGCACGGCCACGAAGACCACATCATGCTCGCCGAGCGCTTCCAGCAGCTCGCGCCGCACGGCCAGGTGATCGCGCACGGCTTCGTGCCGGAGCGGCTGCGCAAGTACGAGGAGCTGCGCCCGCACATCGCGCACACGAATAGGGTGCAGTTCCATCTCAACATCCCTCCGGTCGAGCGCGCGTACAAGTACCCGGACATCGTCTACTGGGACACCTACGCATTCGAACTGGGCGGGCGGCGTTTCGAGCTGTTCCACGGTCGTGGCGAGACCGACGACGCGACGGTCATCCACCTGCCGGACGACGGCGTGGTGTTCGCCGGCGACTTCTTGATCAGCGCCCTACCCAACCTGGGCAACCCCTACAAAGTGCCGCGCTACGCTCGTGGTTGGTTCGAGACGCTCGAGCGCATCGCGGCGCTCAAGCCGCGCGTCGTGGCGCCGGGCCACGGCACGCGCCTCGTCGAAGGCGACAACGTACAGACGTGCCTGGGCGACACGGCGCGAGCGCTACGCTACATCCACGATGAGGTCGTGCGCAGGCTGAACGAAGGCCAGCCGCTGGAGCAGATGGTGGCGGAGATCCACCTGCCGCCCGAACTGGAGGACAGCCGCTACCTGGGTCAGACCTACTCCCGCGTCGAGTTCGCAGTCGTAGCGATCCACCGCGGCTACACGGGCTGGTTCAACGGCGACCCTTCCGACCTGTTCCCCCTACCCCGGCGCGCCTTCTCCCACGAGCTTCGCAAGCTCATCGGGAACGACGAAGCGATCCTCGACCACGCCGAGGCGCTCTGGGCGGAAGGCCGGCGTCAGGAGGCAGTGGAGCTGGTACAGATCATCCTACGCGGCTCGCCGGAGCACGAACGGGCGCATGGCGCGCGTCTACGCTTCATGGAGCAGCTCTTGGAGGATGACCGCTGCGTCATGTCGCGCGGCGCCTGGCACCATTACGCCGACGAAGACCGCGCCGCGCTAGCTGAGACGGGCGAGTGATGCCCGGCACGCCGATGGCGATGCCGAGCCGGTCGCGGAGAGGGCTGCTTGGACAGGCTCCGCATGAGGTAAGATAAGCCAACACCGATAACGAGGAGGCCGTCATGGGAACCAGCGCCGTTCTAGAGCTCGACACCCCGAAGGTAGAGAAGGGTATTCGCACCCAGCACCTCTGGATCGAGGGCTACCAGGGCCGCCGCGTCCCGGGCCTGGTATATACGCCTGAGGACAGCGCGAGCCAGAAGTCGCTGGTCATGCTGGGCCATGGCGCCGGCGGCAGCAAAGACGAGCTCCAGATGCAGCGCATCGCCCGCTGGCTCGTTCGACGGAACCAGTGCGGCGTCGCGGTGATCGATGGCCCCGTACACGGGGAGCGAGCATCGTCTGGCGTCAACGGAGGCGTCCAGTTCATACGCGAGGAGATGGCGAAACGCGAGACGTACGAGGCGATGGCCGTCGACTGGCAGCGCACGCTCGACGCGTGCGTCGCCCTGGACGATGTCGATACGAGCCGGGTGGCCTACCTCGGCTTTTCGATGGGCACCATGTTCGGCGTACCCACAGTTGCGTCAGAGCCACGCTTCGATTGCGCGGTCTTCGCTATCGGCGGCATCAGCGCACCCATGCAGCAGAAGTTCCACACCGAAGCTGCCGCGCGTATCCAGCGGCCGGTCCTGATGATCAACCAGACAGAGGACGAAATCTTCTCTCGCGAGTCCGCCTTCCACCTCTACGATGCCCTGCCAGGCCCCAAGCGCGTCTTCTTCTATCCGGGCGCTCACAGCGCCGTCCCGCGCGAGGCGATGGAACGCGTCGGCGCGTTCTTGCAAGCGCACCTCGTCGGCGAGCTGGACGAGACCGGCGCGCCCACCGGCGCCTGGTAACCAAGCGACGCTAATTCAGGGCTAGTGCATCCCCTGCCTTGGGGGTTCTCCTCATAGGCAGCTCCTCCGCGCTCCTCGATACTGAGACTGTCAACCAGAACGAAGAATCAATCGGGCAGCAATGCCCGATTCGCATGTTCGTGGAGGTGTCGCTTGCCCGCTTCCGGTAGTCGAGGAACCGTGTCCAAGCAACCCCGTAGGATAGCGTCGAAACGAAGACGGATATCCACCAGCCAGAGCAACAACCCGAACGTCAACCCAGATCACACCCTGACCGATGACCTCGCGCAGGTCACGCAAGAGTACATGCCACTGGTACGGCACGCGGTGAACCGCATCACGGTCGGTGCGTCGGGCGCCGGCATCATGCAATACGAAGATATGGTCAGTTGCGGGATGCAGGGCCTGATCGAGGCGTTCCATGCGTTCGACCCAACCCGTGGCGCCAAGTTCTCCACCTACGCATTGCCCCGCATTCGCGGGGCAATTCTCGATGCGCTGCGGGCGGCCCATCCGCTGCCGCGCTCCCTCCAGAAGTTCTCGAGTGACCTTGAGCGAGCAAGCGCAGAACTGCACGTGAAGCTGGGCCGTTCCCCCACGAAGATAGAGCTGGCCAAGCAGATGGGCCTCTCCCAGAAGGACTTCCTCTCCACGCTACGCACGAGCAACATCCACGTCGTCTCACTGGACGGCCTGGCCGAGACGGCGGTCAACGGCAACACCGAGAAGCTCTGGGAAATGGCGGACGACGACCCCAGCGTCGACCCCGACGCGATGGCAGAAGACACGATGGTCAGGCGCAAGCTGCATCAGGCCGTAGAACAGCTCCCCGAGCGCGAGCGCACGATCGTAAACCTGTACTACATGCAAGCACGGTCGCTGAAGAGCATTGGCCGCGCGCTCGGCATCTCTGAGTCGCGCGCCTCTCAGCTTCGCCACCGCGCCATTCGCCGCCTGCGCACCGCCCTCAACCAGGACCTGCAAGACGCCGCCTAACAGCTAAATTAGTGCTGGCCTCTGCGTACGCAAGGGCGTTCCCTAACGGCGCACCTACCTTACTCGCGATACGCTACTCGCATGCCTAATGAACGCATGCGCATCGGCCTCATCGGCCAGGACGGCCTCCCGGAGCGCTGGCGCACCGCGGTTGCTTCCGTCGCCCACGTCGCGCCGGACCCCAACATCGACACCGATCTCGATGCCCTCATCGTGGCCACGGCCGGCCCTGATGCGTTCGCGCGGGCCAAGACCGCGCTGGATGCCGGGCTCCCAGTGCTGTACGCCGCCTCGTCACTGCTGAGCCCATGGCAGACGCAGGCGCTACTGAGCGTGGCCGGTCGACGGGGCGCTTTGTTGCGCTTCGCCGAGCCCTTCCAGCATCACGCCGGATTCGCGTTCTTACGCCGTCTCCTCACGGGCGATGAGCCGTTCTGGCGCACGCTCTACCTCCGTTCGACGAGCCTGGCGCCGGCGGGTTCCGGTGCGCGCTTGGACGAGCTCGCCAGTGAGCAGCTGGCCGCTTGCGATGCGCTGATCGACCGGCCGGCCCGCCGCGTCAGCGGCGCCGCGAACCGGGCCGACGAGGCGGGCGTCCGCGCCCTCTTCCTCACCATCGAATACGAGGGCGGGCCGCTGATCCACTGCACAGTAAGCGTGGCAGAACCCGTCAGCGAACGACGCCTTGTCGCCGTGACACAGGGGCGCAGTATTGTGCTCGACTGGAACGACCCAGATTCGTCGCTCTGCTTCCAGGGCGCCCAGGAACACGTGGTTCATCCGCCCCCAGCGACAGAGAGCTCAGCGCCCGACCCGGTGCTCGCGGAGGTGACGGAGTTCGTCGCCGCGGCGCGCACGGGCGACCGTTCGATTGAGAACGGCGCGCGTTGGGCACGGCTCGCGGCCATCTGGTGGGCAGCCCGCGAGTCGATGAGCTTCGGTGAAACGGTGGAGGTGGCGGGCCGGCGCTTCCTCATCCAGAACGCAGAACCGCCGCCCCTGCGTGTGATCGAGGGCGGCGGTAGGGTCGTCGCGCCTGCTCGGCCGCGACCCGTATTGACGGTCGTCGCCGGCTAGCTGTCGCCAGTCCCCTGATTGCGTACTGAGGAAGCCGAGTTCGCCGCGTTGTTGGTGGCCGTTTCGTTTTCCGCCTTGGCCTGATCCTTCTCCAGAAGCTCGTCGCGGAGCACGATGACGTCCAGCGGCGCGTCGATACCGATCTTCACCCGGTCGCGGTCGACGCCGAGGACGCGTACGTGAATGTTCCCTGCGATGACGATTCCTTGATCGACTTTCCGTGTCAGGATGAGCATCTGCCTCTCCTTGCCCTCGGTGCCGGATTCAGTCTGCCCGCCTCAGGCGGGCCAGCGGTTCTCCGAGGGAACCCTGCGTGGACGGGGGGCTCTACGCCTCCACCTCGCTAGCTGAGTATCGGCAGAAAGGGGCGCTTCAATGAGGCCCGCAACCAGGATCGGCGTTGAGGAGGTTAGAACTAACGATCTACGGAAGTAGCGATCGCATCGTCGATACGCGACACGATGTCCGCCGGGGAGAAGGGCTTAGTGACCAGGCCCGCGGCGCCTGCCTCCGCGCCAGCCTGGCGTTCGTTGTCGGTGGCCAGGCCGGTAATGAGGAGCACCGGCGTTGAGGCTGTCGTAGGGTTGCGCCGTAGCCAACGGCAGACGTCCAGACCGCTCAGCTTCGGTAGCCGGATATCCAGGAGCACGAGGTTCGGCTGCTCTCGCAGGGCCATCTCGAGCCCGGCAGCGCCGTCCTCCGCATCGAGGACACGGTGGCCGCTACTCTCCAGCGCCTCCCGCAAGAGTGCGCGGATCGCGGGCTCATCGTCGACGACTAGGATCAGGGGCATTACTTCGCTCCGAACGGCAGCGCCGGCGGCGGCCGAGCGCGGAGCAACCCGGTGCGGGTCACTCGACTACGCGTCGTCCTCGTCGGCGGCGAACGCATCGACCGACCCGTCGATGTCGAACTCGGATTGCTGGAGTAGCTCGCGCGCTTCACGCTCGAGACCGGCGCGGCGGCAGTCGTAGTACACGGCGAAGATCGTCCGGTCCAGGAGGCGGATGCCGCGTCCGTTCAGCTCCTGCTCGTGCTGGCAGCGCAGGCGCACCAAACGCTCCAGACGGCTCAGGTATACGTCTCGCAGGGAGCTGGTTTTCGCCTCGGCGAGAGAGATCTGGGTAGCGGGAATCCGGTCCATCATGGCAGTATCGGTCGGCGAGGCCATCAGCCTGACTTCGCCTGCTCCTCTTCTCGAATATCGGGCGGCGCGTCCACGCCCACGAGGCCTTTACGCAGCGCGTAGCGAATCAGGTCTGTCCGGTTGCTGGCGTGGAGCTTGCTCATGATGTGCGACTTGTGGGCTTCGACAGTCTTGACGCTGATGAACAGCTCCTCCGCGATGCGCTGATTGGAGTAGCCCTCGGCAATGAGCTGGAGCACCTCGCGCTCGCGGCCGGTGAGCAGCTCGTAGCCGATCTTGCCATCCTCCTTCTTCGCCTGCCAGAGATACTGGTTGACAGCATCGCCGTCCGAGATGGCCGAGCTGAAGTACGTGTTGCCGCGCTGAACGGCCTGAATACCCAGGAGCAGCTCTTCTGTGTCGGAGCGCTTGACCACGTAACCCGACGCGCCCGCGCGCAGCGCCGCGAGGATCTGCTCGTCCTCCATGTAGCCGGTGAGGATCAGCACGCGTGTCTGGGGGAAGCGCTTGCGGATCTGGCGGGTGGCCTCTAGGCCGTTCAGGCCGGGCATCACCATGTCCATCAAGACCACGTCTGGCAAGAGCTTCTCCACCGCCGCGACCGCTTCGCGACCGTTGCCGGCGTCGCCTACGACTTCGACCTCGGACCGCATCTCAAGCAGCTGGCGAAGCGCCTGGCGCAGGATCGCGTGGTCGTCCACGATGAGGATGCGAATGCGCTGACCGCCGGCGCGGGTCCAGCCCGGCCGCTCGCCAGCGCGATTTCGCGTTTCGTTCGTCTTGGGGGGATTGCTGGACTGCATGGTGAGCACTCCTTTGCTACCGTTGTTGACGCTGGCATCCTGCGGCGACGCTACCATAACGATCTCTCCTTGACAACCTGACGGCGGCGCCGACCCTTGTCCTAGGCCAGCACCGGCTCTTCCGGCGTGCCGGCCACGACGACCGGCTGGAACTCTCCAAGCTCCTTGTATTCCTGCGAGACGACCGGGAGGTCAAGGTTGGCAGGATAGAGGCGGCTCGCGCCGCAGTGGCGGCAAAGGCCGCGCACGCCTCGGACGTTCGGTTCGCTGAGGATCCAGCGGTGGGTGCAACGCTCCTTGCGCATCTCTCGGCTCCTTCCTCCTCGGCGGGTGACCCCTAAGGTCTGCCCCCGATGGAGGAATTGTATGCCCGAACGAGAACCGCCTCTATCAGGGACTACCCTAATAGAGGTGGCAGAGAAACCCTTATTTTCCTTAGGGGGCTAAGGGTGGGAAGCTACGGTGCCGAAACGCGCCGTGCCCAGGAAGGCCGACGGATCACGCAGCTACCAGCGTGACCCCGATAGAGAGGCCGCGACCGGCGAACAGCTGGCGCGAAGGGCTACAGTCGGATCTTGCCGTGCGAAGGCTGCCGCCGGCGCTGCCGTGTACCGTTCTCCTCTTCCTCGAGGAGCTCGATCGGCGGCGTCGATACGGCCTCGTGCACGTAGCCACAGCACAAGCACGTGCTGTACTGGCCATACCAGTCCCGCTCCGGGATCATGGAGCCGTTGCAGCGAGGACAGACCCGGGGTAAGGTGAGGTTCGTCATAGCGCCTCCCTCCTCCAATCCGAAGACTTGCCGGGCCTTTCTGCTGCCTGCGGGGTTAGCTGTCGGGTTCGGGCTGAAAGGCTTGCCCTACTCGCTGGCGCGAGATTCACCCCAGGACTGGTGGTTCCCCCGTTCCTCGTCGGATTCGGCAGTCCCGCCTCCTTGGCGAGATCACGAGTGTTTCTAACCCGTGATTGTGATTACAAGTACATACTACCAGCTTTTCGTCGGGTGTCAAGGTCTTCCTAGGGGGATCTCCGAAAGTATTATTCAGTTTCCCTATCGCCAGGTGCGGCCAATCCCTATAATGCGTAACGTTCCGCTCTCGAACGAAGGAGGACGTTAGGTGCTGGGTATCAAGCGCATGGACCATGTTTGCATGGCTGTCTGGAAGCTGGACGAGCGGCTGCCAATGCTGACCGATCTCTTTGGCATGAAGCTCGTCGGCCGCTGGGACAACCCGGGCGCCGGCTACAACGGCGCGACGCTGGATATCCCCGGCGGCGCCCCCCAGTGGGAGCTGCTGGAGCCATCGAGCGACGACAGCTTCATCGCCAAGTTCCTGCGCGAACGTGGGCCCGGCCTGCATCACGTGACTTTTGAGGTCGAAAGCGTCGCAAAGGCGACCGCGACGTTGCGCGAGAAGGGCTACGAGCCGTTCGGCGGGCGCGACCAGGGGCAGTACAAAGAGGTCTTCATCCACCCGAAGGGCGCGGGCGGGGTGCTCTTCCAGCTCTATGAAGGCGGCTGGAGCGAGTAGGGGGCCTAGTCGCGAAGCGTCTTGCGCTTGTTCTGCACGTAGTCGACCAGGATGTACTGGCCAAGCTTGTCGGGCGTCGAGTAGAACACCCGGCCCTTGTTGATCTTGGCGACCTGGTTGACGAACTCCTTCAGGTAGTAGTTCCGGTCTAGCATGAAGGTGTTGATCGTGATATCGCGCTTGGTGCAGCGCTTGACTTCCTTCAGGGTCTCACGGATCGTAATCGGGCTAGGCGGGTAGGCGAAGTACGAGCGGCCGCGCTCAAGGTGCGCCGTCGGCTCGCCGTCCGAGATCATGATGATCTGGCGCGTGCCGCCCTTGTGCTTGCTCAGCAGCTGCTGGGCGAGCATGAGCGCGTGGTGCATGTTCGTCCCGAGCACCGACTCATCCCAGCGGACGTAGGGTAGCTCCTCCGCCTTCAGCTCGCGCGCGTAAGCGGAGAACCCGATGATGTACAGGCTATCGCGGTTGAACTGGGTGCGAATCAGGTTATTGAGCGCCATCGCGACCTTCTTCGCCGCCTGGAAGCTCCCACGGAGCGCCATCGACCACGAGAGGTCGACCATCATCACCGTCGCCGTCTGCGTGAGCTGCTCGGAGCGATAGATCTCGAAGTCATCCTGGTCGATGTGCACCGGCACGCCCGGGCCCTCACGCTGGAGGGCGTTCATGATCGTCTTATCGAGCGCCAGGTGGAACGGCTCGCCGAATTCGTACGGCTTCGTGTCGTCCACCCGCTCGCCGCCGAGGCCGGACTCGCGTACCGTGTGCCGGCCAAAGGCGTCCTTCTTCAGCCGACCGTAGATTTCACCCATCGCGCGCTGGCCGATCTTGCGGGTGCCGCGCGGGGTCAGCTCCCAGGTGTTGCCCTTGCGCCGGATGTAGCCTGCCTCTTCGAGTATCTCAAGGAACTGCTTGATCTGCTCAAGCGTCTCGCGCGCCTCGTCGCCGAGCAGCTCTTGTAGCTTCTCTGCATCGATCTCATCGACATCGCCGCCGTACTGCGTGCGCTCGAGCTGGCGCTCGAGTTCATCCATGGACTGCATGCGGTCCATGAGCTGCATCGCCTGGTCCAGATCCAGCTCCTCGTCGCCGCGGAACGGGTACTGATTGCGCAGGTCGCGCATCGGGAACATCAGCTCCAGATTGCCGGCCAGCTCCGATAACTCTGCCTGGAGGTCAGGGTCGCCAACTTTGTCCGAAAGCAGATCGCGCAGCTGCTGCTGCATGTCCGAGGGCAGGCTATCGAGCAGGTTCTGCATGCCGGCGATCTGCTGCTGCATCTGCGCGATCAGCTCGTCGAGGGACTGTGGCGGGTTCGGGCCGAAGAGGTCGCCGTACTTGTCCATGAAGCCCTGGAAGTCCGGCTCGCCGCCGGCCATGCGCTCGGAGAGCATCTGGTTCAAGTCCTGCACCATCTGCTTCATGCGCTCCATCTGCTCCGGCGACATATCGGCGATCTGCTGATACATATCCTTGAAGAAGGTCTCCGTCATGGCCTTCTTCAGCATCTCCATCAGCTCTTGAAACTCGTGCTGAGCTTCCGGGTCCATGAACTCGTAGTTCTGGAGCTCCTTAATCTTGCCCGGCACGTCATCCGGCAGCGCGCTCAGGAACTCCTGCTTGCGTCCAGCGATGTTGCGCAGCATCTCGGCGAACTGCTGCTGGTCGCCTTCGCCCTGCTGGCCTGAGCCCTGCTGGCCTGAGCCCTGCTGGCCTGAGGTCGATGGCTGGCCTTCGCCGGCTTGCGGGCGGTCGCCGGCCGCGACTGGCTCTTGAGGTGCGCCGGCTTGTTCGGCCGAGGCGTCAGGCGCGCTATCGCCCTGCTCACCGGCCGGCTGGCCTCCGTCCGACTGGTTGCCAAGCGCTTCGTCGAGGCGCCGGTCGATCGTCGACTGTTCGCGGTCGAGGATCTCCTCGAGCTTGCGCTCGATGTCTTCGAAGACAGAGCCGAGGTTGTACTGGTCGAGGGTGGAGCGGCGCTGCTGGCGTAGCTGCTGGAGAAGATCGCGCAGGCCGTCGAGGCGCTGGCCGAGGGGGTTGCGCATGCCGCGCTGGAGGAGGTTGCGCATGGCATGCTGGAGGTCCCCGAAGTTCATCAGGTCATCGGTGAGCGCCTCCAGCACCTCGTCCGCATCGAGAGGCGGTATCTCCTGGCTGCCATCCCACTCTGAATACCGATATGCGACCATGCTTTTAACCACCCTCTCCTGCTTCGGCTCCCACGGCCCTATTATAGCGGGCCAGCAGGAGGCAGATGTCGGGCGGGAGGGGCGGCGGTCGGTCGTCGAAGAAGATCGGAGCGTCGACGATTCATCTGGTCGCGACCAGATGAGATCTCCAGCTATCAGTTGTTCTTTGGCCGCTACCCGCGGTACTGTACGCGCCCACCTACGCGGTCCTTGTTCAGGCGTTTGTTCAGGTGCAAGCCTTCGAGGATGAACTCCACACCCGAGGCGATCACGGCGAGGTTCTCGCCCGGCTCGAGTTTCGCCACAGCGCGGTCGAGGCCGTCGACTTGCTTCACCATCTTGACGTACTCTTTCGAGGGCTGCGCGTCGGAGACTTCGGCCGCGGCGCCCGCCTTGAACTTCGCGACGACCTCCTCCAAATCGACGACGTTGAAGTGGCGGTTGAACGCGGCGAGCACTGCTCCCTGAATCAGCTTCTCGACGATCTGCTCCTCTTTGCCGTCTTCCACGGTCTCGAACTCGATCTTGCCAAGCAGCGCGGGGAGCACGTAGGGCAGGTCGCTGATGCGCGGTACGACGTCCTTCTCGCCGAGGCGGATCGCGCGCCGGTAAGCGTTCGCGAGCAGGCTTTCGTAGTCGGCGATCGTGGCGCGGACCGAGACGCCGGAGCGCTGGTTCACGTCCGGGCTGCGCCGGGCCAGACGCGTGATCTCGACGACAATCTCCTTCATGTAGTCAGGCACCGTCACCTGGTAGTCCGCATCGTCGAAACGCTTGCGCTCCTGCTCCATGATCTCGATCTCGTGCTCGGCGGCGCGCGGGTAGTGCGTGCGGATCTGCGCGCCGTAACGGTCACGGAGCGGCGTGATGATCCGGCCGCGGTTGGTGTAATCCTCAGGGTTCGCGCTGGCAACGAGATAGATGTCGAGCGGGAGGCGAACACGGTAACCGCGGATCTGGACGTCGCGCTCCTCCATGATGTTGAAGAGCCCGACCTGGATGCGCTCGGTCAGGTCGGGTAGCTCATTGATGCAAAAGATGCCGCGGTTGGTGCGCGGGATCAGGCCGTAGTGAATGGTGAGTTCGTCGCCCAGGTAGCGCCCCTCTGCGACACGGATCGGGTCGACCTCGCCGATCAGGTCCGCGATCGTGGTGTCGGGCGTAGCGAGCTTTTCGCCGTAGCGCTCCTCGCGCGGCAGCCAGGCGATCTCGACGTCGTCGCCGCCCTCCGCGATCAGGTCGCGGCAGCGACGGCAGATCGGATCGAACGGGTTGTCGTCAATCTCGCAGCCGGCCACGACGGGGATCTCTTCATCGAGGAGATTCACCAGCGAGCGGATGACTCGCGACTTCGCCTGACCGCGCTCACCGAGGAAGATGATGTCCTGGCCCGAAAGGATCGCGTTTTGGAGGTGTGGGATCACAGAATCCTCGTAGCCCACGATGCCGGGCAGTATGAGATCCTTGCCCTGGATCTTCTGAATGAGATTCCGCCGCATCTCCTCCTTTACGGAGACAACGCGGTATCCGGAATCGCGAAGCTCCCGGATGGTGGCTGCGGTGTGTTGCCCTTGTGCCATTGCGTTCCTCAATTCCCTCGAACTATCTCGCTATCCGGTCCGACTTCGCCAGTTGGGAACCCCGCCGTCCTTGCGTGTCACGTGCCCAGCGACTGGAAGAACCGGGCCAGCTCGTCACGCTCGAAGCGTGGGAGCGGTTCCTGGCTCCGGTTGTCTATTATAGCGGCTCCCTCCGCCGACGCCAGTTCACCCACGCACGTTACGTCGACAGCGTCGCGGCGGACGGTTTCGCAAACCGCGTCGCAGGCGTCTGGCGCTACGGCGATCAGCAGCGCGCCAGAGGCGAGCAGGCCAAGCGGGTCGAGATCGAGCGCGGCGCAGATCGCCGCCGTTTCAGGCAGCACCGGTACGTCCTCGACGCGCAAGCGCACCTGGAGCGATGCCGCCTGCGCGAGCTCGAGCAGGGCCGTCGCGAGCCCGCCCTCGGTCGGATCGTGCAGCGCGTGCGCGTGACCGCTTGCGCACGCCACGCGCGCCTCGCGCACGACGCTGATGCCCGGCGCTACGAGCAGCGCCGCCGCCGACCCGATGACGTCCGCGTTCACGCCACGTTCGCGCAGCGCTTCTGGCGCCTCGCGCGCCAGTAGGGCCGTACCTTCGATCGCAATGCTCTTCGTGAGTAGCAGATGGTCGCCCGCCTGCGCGCCCTCCGGCGTCACGAGCGCGTCGGCGCGCGCTTCGCCCAGCATCGCGCCTGCGACGACCGGATGATCGAGGCCGGTCGTGATTTCCGTGTGCCCACCAACGGGCACGATGCCCAGCTCGGCACAGGTGGCGCAGATCTGGTCGAAGATCTGCTCCGCCAGCTCCGGCGCAGCGCCCTCCGGCAGGAGCACTGTCGCCAGGAACCAGAGAGGCCGCGCGCCCAAGCACGCGACGTCGTTCGCGTTGACGTGGACGACATAGCGCCCAATCTCGTCCGTCGCGAACGTGATCGGGTCGGCCTTCGCCACGAGCACGAGCCCGTCGCCCATGTCGATCGCTGCGGCGTCGCGCCCGATACCAGGGCCAAGCAGTACGCGCGGGTCCTTCGGCACACGTTCGAGCAGTCGTGAGAGCAGCTCGGCGGGAAGCTTCCCCGTATTCACGGCGCTGAGTGTAGCGCAGATCGCCTGCGCTGGACGGTTGGGGCGAAGTGTGTACACTGTTGACGATGCAGGACGAACACCCTCGCACGGACGGCGAAGCGGAGGAGCAGGGCGAGCCCCAGGGAGCGGGCGAACCCGAGACGCCTCCCGAAGCACCGGGCCCCGTCGAACCGCAGCCGCCAGCTCAGCCTGAGCAACCGCCCGCTCAAGAGCCGGCGAGCGAGCCTGTACAGCCAGCTCAGCCCGAGCAACCGCCCGCTCAACAGCGGGAGAGCGAGCCTCAGCCGCCCGCAGAACAGGCGAGCGCGGGCGACACCCCACTGCCGCGCGAGCCTCTCGACCTCAGCGAGCTCGGCGACGACGAGCTTGCGCTGCAGATCGCGCAGGGTAACGAGCAGGCGTTCGACGAGCTGTTCGACCGCTACTTTGGGCGGCTGTACGACTTCGCCATCCGCCTCACCCGCGATCGCGATGCCGCCGCCGCGGCGATCCAGCTGACCCTGCTGCGCGCCTACCAGGGACTGCGCTCGGGTCAGATCCAGCCGCCGATCGAGCTCCAGCTTTACGCCATGGCGCACTACGACGTGAGCGAGCGCCTGCGTCGCGCACGACCGGAGCTGCTCGAGGGCGAAGAGGCATTCGTCGTCGCCGACCCGGCGCGCCTGACGCAGCCCGGACTCGAAGGCGAGCTGCCAGACATCGCGCGCCTCTCCTGGCAGGCGTCGCGCGGACTGCGCCCCGAGGACTACGAGCTGATCGAACTAAACGTCCGCCAGCAGTTGGACGTGGGCGAGATGGCGGCGGTGCTGCGCGGCCGTCCGGAGAACGTGCAGGCCCGCCTGACCCGCTCGCGGGACCAGCTCGAGGGCTCATTCACGGGCCTGCTGCTGCTCAGCCGCGGGCGGCAGGAGTGCCTCGACCTCGATTTCCTGATCGGCGACGAGCAGTGGTCGCCCAACCTCGAACGGCGGGTGATGCGCCATCTCCAGAGCTGCCAGGCGTGCCAGACCACGCGCCGGCGCTACCCGGCCGCGACCGAGGTGTTCGCCACGCTGGCGCCCGTCGCGCCGCCGAACGCCTGGCCGGACATCATCCGCACCCGCCTGCAGGACGCCGTACATTCCGGCGCACCAGCGGGAGTGCCACCGTCGTCCGTGCCGCCCGTTGCCGGGTATGGCCCCGCGGACAACTGGTTTACACGCGTCTTCGGCGAAGGGCCACGCGGGCCACTGCTCGCGGGCCTCGGCTTGATCGTGCTCGTGATTGTGATCGCGCTGACCGCGCTTTGCGCCGGCGGCGCCTTCAACAGCGGCAGCGACAAGACGCCGACGCCGACCACGACGGCAACTGTCCTGCCCACCGGAACACCGACCTCCACGTTCACGCCCACGGAGACGGCCACGGACACGCCGCTGCCGCCGACGAACACGCCGCTGCCACCGCCGCCGACGAACACGCCGCTGCCGCCACCGTCGCCAACGAACACGCCGGCTGGGCCCTAACGCGGCGCGCCATGCGCGGACGGTCGCTGCCGCTCTGCCTCCTGACGCTTTGTCTCTTCGCAGCGGGGGCTTGCGGCGGGAGCAATAGCACGGCGTACCACATCGTCTTCCAGTCGGACAGAGACGGTTCGACCGATATCTACGTCATGCGCGACGACGGCAGCGAGGTGCAGCAGCTCACCGATGCGCCCGGCCGCGACTACGAGCCGGACAGCAGCCCGGACGGTCGCACGCTCGTCTTCGTCTCCGACCGCTCCGGCGACGGCAACACGCAGCTCTACCTGATGGACGTGGACGGCTCCAACGTGCGTCGCCTGACGTTCAGCGGCGATGCCGATACCACCGTGGTCGATGACTACCCACACTGGTCGCCGGATGGAAGCAGGATCGTATTCCAGCGCACGACCACGGCTGAAGGCCTCGCCGACGCCGATGTCTGGTTGATCGATTTGGACACGAGCCAGGAGGTACAGCTCACGAACACGCCGGATGAATGGGACAGTACGCCCAGCTTCCTGGCCAATGGGCGCGCCGTGGTGTTCGAGAGCGATCGCGACGGCGATTTTGATATCTACCAGCTCGATCTCGAGGCCGGCGACGTCACGCAGCTCACGAAGGAGTCTGGCACCGACCTCGAAGCGAAGGCATCGCCGGACGGCAAGCGCATCGCCTTCGCTTCAGACCGTGACGGCGACTTCGAGATCTACACGATGGCACTCGATGGCTCGGACGTGCGGCAGCTCACCGACAACGACGCCGTCGACCGCTGCGCACACTGGTCGCCGGACAACGCGCGGCTCACGTTCTATTCCCAGCGCGACGGCAACCGCGAGATCTATCTGATGAACGCCGACGGCAGCGACCTGCAGCGCCTCACAGACGACGCGGGCCAGGAGGAGGTGCCGGACTGGTTCGTGCTTCCCGATTAAGTGCGCGCAGGCTCGCTGACAGTGATGCCCGGCGCGGCCGGGAAGAAGGGGTGGAGGTCAGCCGGCTCGCCCAGCCGGACAGACTCCTGAAGGAAGCGATCGAGGTACGCGGGCAGCACGAACGCCGCCTCGTGCACCTGTGGTGTGTAGTACCGCGTGTCGAGCGCGCGAGCTCGGAAGCGCCGCTCGATCTCATCCTGATCGGGCAGCATGCCCTTCGCCGCGATGGTGAACGTCCAGATGACGCCGGGATACGCCGGCACCGTACCGAGGTACAGGCGCACCGTTGGGAACACAGAGCGTAAGTTGAGGTACGTTGCGGCGGTCTGCGTCGCCATAAGCAGCGGCGACTCACTCTGAACAGCGACGACGCCGCCCTCGCTCAAGATCGACAGCAACCCGCGATAAAACTCGTCTGTGTACAGCTTACGCCCCGGCCCGATCGGGTCCGGCGCATCGACAATGATGACGTCGAAGCGCTCGTCGCTCTCACGCACGAAGGCGTAGCCGTCCTCGAATCGGACAGCCGCACGCGGGTCCTCGAAGGCACCCGCGCTCACCGAGGGTAGGAACTCCTTGCTCACCTCGACCACTTCGGGGTCGATCTCGACCAGCGTCGCCCGCTCGACGTCGTGCTCCAGTACGCGCCGCAGGGCGCCGCCGTCGCCCCCACCGATGACGAGCGCGCGTCTCGGCTGCGGATGCGCGAGCATCGCCGGGTGGACGAGCATCTCGTGGTAGAAGAATTCGTCGCGCTCGGTGGTCTGGATCATGCCGTCCAACACAAGCGTACGGCCGAATAGTTCGCTGTCGACGACTTCGATGTGCTGAAAGCGCGAATCGCGTTCGTGTAGGCGTGCGCGCAGTTGGAGACGAGGCTGCTGGCCGGCCTGCGGCGGCTCCGCGAACCAGAGGCCCTCGTCAGTCAAGGAGCATCCCCCGGCTCACCTGCATCACCTCGATGCGCTCCGGCGAAAAGAAGCGCTGGAGCACGGGCACGGCCGCGTCCGGGTTGGCCTGCTCGCCGCAGGTAAAGATGTCGACCGCGATGTAGGACAGCTCCGGCCAGGTGTGGATACTCATGTGCGACTCCGCCACGATGGCGATGCCGCTCACTCCGTTATGTGGCTCCCACGGGTAGACGTGCATCTGGCGGATCGTAACATTGCACGCCTCCACCATCTCTCGTAGCGCATCTTCGACGATGCCCTCGGAGTCGGTGTTGTCACATCCCCAGAGCTCGACGATCAGGTGTCGTCCGAGACTTCTCACCTCCCCACCTCCTGTCGTAAAGAGTCAACGCCCATTGTGCAGCGCCTGCCCTGTGTAAGCAAGGGGACGTGGCGCCGCACGGCATGGCTCGAAGCTTGCCGGGTGCGGTGGTGCGAGCTTAGGCGGCGGTTGCGATTTCCGGGTCCTGCCACGCGAGGACAACCATGGTGAACGCAACCATGACGCAGACCACGAATCGGCCTGCCGGAACCGTTACCATCATCGCGTCCCGTCCTTCTAACATGCCACTCTGCGCCAACGGCGTCAAGCATGGCGTCCCCGGCAGGGCTCGAACCTGCAACCTGCGGATTAGAAGTCCGCTGCTCTGTCCGGTTGAGCTACGGGGACGCGCGCGAAAACGGCGCTAGCCGGCGCGGACCGTATCGACTTTGTGGAAGCGGCCCGGCCCAAGACCGCCCTCTCTCACCCCGACGATCTCCGTATCCGAAAGATCGGGGTCCGTCGTCAGGTGCTTCTGCACGAGGCGTCCTAGCGGTTGCGCGACGATCACGGCCAGCATCGATGCGAGGAGCACGTTCGGCGTGCGCTCCAGCCGGCTCCGGTTGCCCAGCGCCAGCAGGGACGATACGCCGGCAAGCAGACCCGCGACAGCGAGGTTCGTGCCGCACATCGGTGAGATCGCAAGCTGCGCCTCGCCGTGGCGTAGGCGATTAAGCGCTTCGATCGTCGCGTCGTGGATCCGCTCCGGCGAGACATCGCCGTACAGGTAGAAGCCGTTGCGCGTAGCCCGGCCCACCAGGTGCACGTCCTGCTCCATCCGGTTGGCCAGCACGGATATCGTAGCGTGCTCTAACGCGTGGTTACGCCGAACCGAACCGATGACCTTTCCGACCATCGACGGTCACCTCAGCGTCAGTATACCACCGAAACGTCTAGCGACGAAGCGTGCCGGGCACACCGATCTGATAGGGCCAGGTTCCTCGCTGGACCGTGATGCTAGTAGAACCGCCGGTGATCAGATTTTCCACGATCACCTGCCCCTGCCCGGCGGACGGCGCCGTGGCCGTGTTGACCGAGATTGTCAGCGTCGTGCTGCGGTCGCACCGGTAGCCCGGCGTGCACGGCACGCCGGCGCCGAGCGCGACCCCCGCCTGCTTGTTCACAAAAGTCCAGCTCTGCTGCGGCCTCACCCGCCAGGCCAAAATACCGCCGCCCGGGTTGGAGATCGTAACGTTGTTGACGGTGCCGCTGATGGACGTGCGGTTCACCCTAAGCGCCGGCGAACCGAGTAGCACGCCTCGAACGATGGCTGGCGGCTTCGCCGTGTTATCGACGTGGGAAGGGCTCGGCGTGGGGATGTCCATCTGGCTTGCGTTCGGGAAGTTGGCGATCGCGTTGCGCACGTTCGCGTTGTTGAGGTTCGGCAGCGAGACGTTGAGCGCGGGCCAGAGGCGCGCGCTGCCCACCCGTGGCGGGTGCGCGATGCATCCGTAGACCAGCTCCTGATACGGGTAGTTGCCTCGGTTGTGGCCCAAGCCGTCGTTCGACGGGCCACAGCTGAAGGGCGTGCGCGGATAGCTGGGAAAGCCTGGATAGAGCGGGTTGTTCACGGACGCAAAACCGTTGTAGCCCCACACCGCGTAGTACCAGCTCTCGACGACGCGGGGGTCGCCGTTGCCGACGACGGGACGCACTTCGGGCGCCGCGTTCCACTTATCGACAAGAATCGCCGCGCCACGCGCAATGTTGAACAGATAGTGGGTGGTGACGAGTGACTGTTCCTTTGACGGCCGGCCGTTCTCGGTCGGATTCACCATGCCGCTCGTGACTTGCATGATGCCGTGCCCGCAGTCGAACGAGACCTTCACGGGCCCGGTCGAGCCCCAGTAGACCGAGTGGTCCGCCTGGGCCGTGTTGCTCTCGACATAGCCGATCGCCTTGAGCAGGCGTGGCGGAATGTACGGGTCGTCCATGATGCTGCGGTTGCCGCGTCGGCCCGCCTCCACCGTGGCCGTACCGAAGTAGCTGTCGTTGGGCTTGATCATGTTGTAGGCCGCCAGCTCCGCACCGATGAGATACGGCGCACGATCGCTCATCGCTTCATACGTCGTCGGGACCGGGTTGAACGCGCAATCATCGGGCAGCGTGTGGTTACCAGCGGCCGGCTGCGCGAACGCCAGCAGCACCAACAGGGACGCGAACGCGGTGAGTAGCCTCCTCATGGAAACGTTCCCAGCCAGCCTGCGATCACGATGTCGCTCTTACTCGATAGCGCGCGACGCGACCCGTTTGTCCCCAGAACCACGACGCGGCTCGGCCCGGCGTCCGACGCCGTCACGTCATCGAATGCGCGCGCGGCGAGCCGATTGCTGTCCGGCGACCACGAGAGCGGCACGTCGAAGCCTGCGCGGTTCGCCCGCGCGGTGAGCAACGGCGCATCGAGCGCGATGCCTGCGTCACCGACGTCGTAGCGCGCGGGCGCGCCGCCGGCCGCGACGCTACCGACGGTGAGCGCGCCGTCGCCGTCCCAGAGTGGGCTGAACGCCGGCGAGGCGTCGGCGGCGGGTGCCTGGACGTCGCCCGTGTCAAGGTCCAGCACGCGCAGATCGAACGCGTCCTGCGCGTCCGCGGGCGCCTGAGCCATGTAGGCGAGCCGCGTGCCGTCGGGAGAGAGCTGCCAATCGCGCGCGATGCCATCACTGAGCCTGTACAGCATCTCGGGTGCACCGCCCGCGAGCGCGACGCGCTGGAGGGCCGTGCCGTCCGGCGTGAGCGCGGCATAATAGAGCTGCGCCCCATCAGGCGAGAAGTCGATCGGAAAGAGATCAGCGGGTGCGGAGACCAGCGTGGTCGTTGCCCCGCTCAGGTCGACTCGCAGCAGAGCGAAGCTCGCGCTGCCGTCGTCTCTCCACAGGCCGTGCCGGACAACGACCGAGCCGCCATCAGGCGACCACACAGGTGGGACAAGCAGGTCGATGCCGGTGGCGAGGCGCTGGGCGTCCCCATTCGCCACGTCCAGCATCCACAGCTCCGCGGCCGTCTCGAGGCCGAGGCCATCGCCGTCCGGCGGCAGCGCCGCATAGGCGAGGTGGGCGCCGTCCGGCGAGAGCGCGGGCGTGACGCCGAAGCCGGCCGCGTGCCGGCCAGTGGCCAGCTCGACGCGATCAGCGGGGTTGTCCGGGTCGGCCGCCCAGAAGACATCCGCCTCCTCACCGAACTCACTGTAGACGACGGCGGGCGCGGCGGCGCGCGAGAGGAGACCGTCGAGCTGGTCGGCTACCGGCCTCTGTTCGCCGGCGAAGCCGCGCAGCCGAAACGTAAGACCAAGAGAAAGCGCTATCGCCGCCACCAGCAGCGCGGCGAACATCACGCCACGCCTTGACGATCGAGACCAACGAGCCCTGACGGGCGCAGTTGTCGTGCGGGGGAGCCTCATCGTTTCTTCCCTAGCGCTCTTGTCGGCGTTTCCTTGCCAGTGCCCCCCGCCGGCTCCTGGCTCGTACCGCGAGGCCCGTTCCCCCCGCTCCTCAAGTGCATTCGGCTGAGCGGATGCACGGCGTGCGGACTCGCGAAACTCACAAGCTATGCATCGACACGTGGCTGCAGCGAGTGCAGCCTCCGTTCGATGCCGCTAGGTTACAGAGCCTACCAATGATCGGCGACTGTGGTCAACTTGACAAAGGCCGCGATAGGCGGGGCGTAGCTTCCGGATGCTCGCGGATCAGCCGTCATCATCACCACGACGGCCCCAGGGGACGCCCCACTGCAACACGAAGATGATGTAGCCCAGAATCAGCACGAATTCGAACCCAAAGGA
>JBAROU010000039.1:0-10570 GCA_049642385.1 Dehalococcoidia bacterium
GGGACGTCTACCTGGGTGGCATCCAGATCCAGCATCGAAACGTGGTTGAGACGACACCGCAGCAAGTGCCCAACCTAACGTTCTTCCACCCGGCGATGCAGGAGACGCTGTTGCAAGAAGCGAAGTCTGCCGGCGCGGAGGTGCGTCGTGGGGCCCGCGTGCGAGGTGTTGAGCCAGGCGAGCGTCCCGCTGTCCTCGTCGAGCATGACGGTCGACAGGAACGCATCGAATGCCGACTCGCCGTGGGTGCGGATGGCCGGAGTTCCATGGTCCGCAAATGGGGCGCCTTCGACGTGCAGCGCGAACCTGACCAGCTCCAAATAGGCGGCATCCTCATGGAGGACTGCCCACTGGCCGTCGACACTGCCCACTTCTTCGTGAATCCGTCCCTGGGTCTCGGGTCGCCCGTCTTCCCACAGGGCGACAAGCGCGCCCGGCTCTATCTTGTAACTCGAGTCGAAGATGGGCCAGGGCACTCCGGCGAGAAGGACCTGCCCGCGTTTCTCGAAGGCTGTGCCCAGGCCGGCGTTGACGCCACGCTCCTCAAGTCGGCCCGCTACTCGGGCCCGCTGGCGACGTTCAAGGGGGCCGCCACCTGGGTTGAGCACCCATACGACAATGGTGTGGCACTGATCGGCGACGCGGCCGGCCACAGCGACCCGGCCTGGGGCCAGGGGCTCTCGTTCACGCTGCGCGACGTTCGTGTCTTGCGCGATAAGCTGCTGGAGACGGACGATTGGGATGTCGCGGGCAACGCGTATGCGCGAGCGCACCACGAATCGTTCATGATGACCCACACCGTCGAGGACTGGCTTACGCAGTTCTTCTATGGCGTGGGGCCAGAAGCCGACGAACGTCGGGCGAGGGCGTTCCCCCTGATAGCGCAGGACCCCTTGCGCATGCCGGACAACCTCCAGGGCGGGCCTGAGGTCGTTCCGCTCGACGAAGCAGCGCGAAAGCGTTTCTTCGCTGAGGAGTAATGGAGAGGAGAACAACGACATGGCGACCAACGGGAGCGGCAGCGTACGAGCCGTTGTCATCACCGGCGCTTCGACCGGCATCGGTGAGGCATGCGCCTTACGCCTCGACAAGGACGGCTGGCGCGTCTTCGCCGGCGTGCGTAAGGAGGCTGACGGCCTCAAGCTGAAGCAGCAAGCCTCCGAGCGCCTCACGCCGGTGATGATCGATGTCACAGACGAGGGATCGATCATGCGGGCGGAAGAAGCTGTGCGGGCCGCCGTCGGCGAGGCGGGCCTAGCGGGCCTCGTGAACAACGCTGGCGTGGCCGTCGCTGGGCCGCTGGAGTTCATGAAGATCGGTGACCTGCGCCAGCAGCTCGAGGTGAACACCGTCGGCCAAATCGCGGTGACCCAGGCGTTTCTGCCGCTAATCCGAAAGGGCAGCGGGCGCATCGTCAACATCGGTTCGATCGCGGGTAAAATGGCGACGCCGTTCCTCGGGCCGTACACGGCGTCCAAGCACGCGATCGAGGCGCTCACCGACGCGCTGCGGCAAGAGCTGCGACCGTGGAAGATCCATGTCGCGGTCGTTGAGCCGGGGAGCATCGCCACCCCGATCTGGGAGAAGAGTCAGCAGCGGGCGGACGACCTGGAGCAAAGCCTGCCCGAGGGTGCGATGATGCTCTACGGTAAGCCGTTCAACGCGATGCGAGAAGCGGCGCGTAAGTTCGAGGCGGCAGGCGTGCCACCGGACCGGGTCGCGAAGGCAGTGCAGCATGCACTGACATCGGGGCGTCCGCGGACGCGATACATCGTCGGCTTCGATGCGACGATGCAGCGGATCATCGCCGCCGTGGTGCCGGACCGCATGCGCGATAGGCTCGTCGCGTGGCAGCTCAAGTTGCCAAGCAAACCTTAGCGAAGGCCACAGGAGGTGACCATGCTGCTCAAGCGTCGTTCGGAGAAAGTCGACCTGCTCAAGAAGGTGCCGCTCTTTGCCGGACTGAGCCAGCGCGACCTGAACGAGATCGCCCGCCACGCCGATGAAGTGGCGGTCGAGGCGGGCAAGGTGCTCGCGCGTCAGGACGGCGTCGGCCACGAGTTTGTCGTCATCATCAGCGGCCGTGCGCGGGTCGAGAGGAATCGCAAGCTGATCGCCCGAGTGCGCGCGGGCAGTTTCTTCGGCGAGATGGCGTTGATCGACGGCAAGCCGCGCACTGCCACCGTGACCGCCGAGACGCCGATGGTCATTCTGTGTGTGCATGTGCGCTCGTTTGGCCACCTGCTCGATAACGTGCCCGGCCTACAGCGGAAGCTGCTGGTCACACTCTGCGAGCGCCTGCGCGACGCCGACACGACCATCGGCGCCACGAACTAGCGTGGCTGCCGAGGTACAAATCGATCCCGCGCTCGCCCGCGAGGCCTTCTGTTACTTAACCACCATTGGTCGGGTTACCGGCAAGCCGCGGGAGATCGAGATATGGTTCGGGTTGGACCGAGCCACGCTGTATATGCTGTCAGGTGGCGGTGACCGGTCCGATTGGGTGAGGAACCTCCGCCACACGCCCAGCGTGATGGTTCGCATCAGCAACACGACGTACTCCGGTCAGGCGCGCGTCGTCGATGCTGTGGACGAGGACGCGCTCGCGCGCAGGCTCCTCGTGGACAAGTACCGACCGCGTTACAGCGGCGACCTCACGAATTGGGGCAGCACAGCACTGCCCGTGGCGGTCGACCTCGCGCCACAGCGCTGAGCGACTGTTCGTCCTCACACGTTACCGATCTGGAGTTGTAGGTCCACGGCTTGCTTGAGCTGGGCGATGAAGCGCGTATCGGCCTCGGCAACGGTGATTTCGAGCAGCCGCGCGATCTCCTCCCGCGCGAATGCCCACGCTAGCTCTGCGAGCACGACAATGATCACGGCGAACGTCGGGTCGAACGACGACTGAGGTGCTCGTCTGCGCTTCATCTCCTCGAACGGCGCAACCGCGCGTAACATATACTCGCGACCGCGTGGCAATGGGCGGCCGTTGAGCAGCATCTGGACGAAGAACCTCGCCAGCTCAGGGTGCTCGATCTGGAGCCGCACGCTCCGCTCCACAGCCTCGAGTGATGATCCTCCAATCGGGAAGAGTTCATAGCGACTGACGATGTGCGTGATCGCGTGCGCCGTAAGGTTCTCACGGCTCTGGAAGTAGTGATAAACGAGCGCGCGGTTGATCCGGGCGCGTTTCGCGACCTCGGTGATCGTGAAGCCGTCAACGCCATTCTCGGCGATGAGCTGGCTGGTCGCATCAAGGATCGCGTTGCGAGATGCCGCACGCTTACGTGCTATCGCCGATCTCGGTTCCGCCATACGCTCCCCCCTCCGCACAGGGCACCCCATTGTGGCGCAGGCTCGTCCGTTGGTCAACCGCGACGCTGATCGCTCGCGTACGTGCTACGATCGGGTGCGAACCACATGACCCGCAAATCAGACCGTAACGGCTCCCCGAACGTCGTCAGCCAGCGCCGCCTGCTGGACAGCGTTTGGATACGAAACTCGCTCGGGTTGCTTGTCCTCACCGCCATTGTGGGTGGCCTCGTCGCCATCGACAGCTTCGCGGGCAATAGCAACGACGTGGGGCCGCTCGATGATCGATCACCTAAGGTGGGCCAGCCCGCGCCGCAGTTCGCCCTGCGCGACGCGAACGGCGACGAGCGCCGATTGGACGACTACTCCGGCCAGGTGGTCTGGCTCAACTTTTGGGCTACCTGGTGCATTCCCTGCCGGCAGGAGCTCCCCGACATCCAGCGCCTGGCCGACGAGTACGCCGACGCTGGCCTGGTTGTTCTCACGGTGAACTTCGAGGAATCTGAAGGCGCGGCGACTGATTTTTGGGCCGAGCTGGGTCTTGAGCTACCGATCTTATTCGACTCCGGTGGGGAGGTGGCCCGCCAGTACCACCTGCGCGGCTTCCCGGACACCTTCTTCATCGATCGCGACGGCACGCTCCGCGCGTTCAAGCTGGGCTTCTTGAGCGAAGAGCAGATGCGCGAACGCCTCGCGGAGCTGGGCCTAACCAGTAGGGCGATTCGCGAATCGTCCTACTGGATGTTCAGCAGCTCTATATCGAAGATGAGCGTCGCGTTGGCTGGGATAAGCGGCGGCGAACCAGCCGCTCCGTAGGCCAGCTCCGGCGGGATGATCAGGCGCCGAATGCCGCCCACACGCATGCCAATCAGCCCTTCCTGCCAACCGTCAATAAACTGATCGACGGGCAGTGTTGTCGGCTGGCCGAGGTCGAGCGAGCTGTTGAACTTCGTGCCGTCCTCAGCGAGCCAGCCGGTGTAGTGCACCGTTACGGCCTGCGTGGGCTGATCGGCTACCACCTCTTTGCCAGTGCCGACCTTGATGTCGATGATTTTGAGACCCGATTCTGTGACCGTCGGCGTCACGTCGACCTCAGGTGGATTGGCGGGCGCAACCGTGGGGACCGCCGTCGGCTCTTCGTTTCCCAGCGTTGGCGTCCCGGGGGCCGTGGCTGTTGGCGGCGTGCCATTGCCACTATCGCCGCACGCGACGAGCCCCACCGCGACCAGTGCGGCCCCCGCGAGCAGGGCGGCGATAATGAACGATCCTCGACCCATCACTTGACCTCGTACTTCGCGCACTTCTCTTCGTCCAGTTCGATGCCAAGGCCCGGCTTGTCCGGCAGCACGACCGAGCCCTCCGCATCGATGCGGATCGGCTCGGTCAGGACGAAGTCGCGTACGTCCGGCGTCCAGTTCGGCGGGTCGTGCGGATATTCGATGAACGGGCTGTTCGGCATCGCCGCTGCCAGATGCAGGTTCGCCATGACGCCGATACCGTTTGACCACGTGTGCGGCGCGAAGAGCAGCCCCGCCGAATGCGCCATGCCCGCCACGGTGCGCGCTGTCGTGATGCCGCCCGCGAACGTCGCGTCCGGCTGATAAACGTCCAGGCAGCCGTGCCGAAAGTACTCCCGAAATTCGTGCAAGCCCAGGTTTAGCTCACCACCCGCGATGCGGACGTTGGCCTGCCGGCGCAGCTCCGCCAGCCCGTCGTAGTCGTACGACCAGAGCGGCTCCTCCAGCCAGAACACATCGAACTCCTCCATCGCGCGCGCCATCGTAATCGCCGTGCGCAGGTCCCAGCGGGGTGTCAGGTCGGCCGGGTAGCGCCACCCCTGGTTCGCGTCGACCATGATCGTCATCGAGTCGCCGACCGCCCTGCGCACCGCAGCGAGCGTCGGCAGGTCATCCATCGCGTTCGGGCTGTGGAAGCGCAGCTTTACGGCGCGGAAGCCTTCGTCGCGCAGCCTCAAGACGTCTTCGACGCGCTGGTCCTTCGGTCGCAACTCGCCCGTGGAAGCGTATGCCGTGAGGCGGTCGTGTCTGCCGCCCAGCAGCTTGTAGAGCGGCAGCCCCGCAACCTTACCAGCGATATCCCACAACGCGATTTCAATCGGCCAGGGACGCGCCATGACGTAGGCGATCGTGGTCAGCATCTCGTGGTGCTGCTCGATGGCGAGGGGATCGCGTCCGACGAACAGGCCGGCCGTCGTGTTCAGCCGCGTCAGCACTCCGCCTGAGCCGATGCCCGTGATCCCTTCGTCCGTGTGCACCTCGACGACGGTGAGCCTGTGGCTCCGGCTCGCCATCGGCTGCCAGGTGGGGTGGAACGGATGCTCCGCGTGCGGCAGGTCGAACGTGCGCACGCGTACGTCAGTGATCTTCATGAACTACAAGGTAGATCGCTCCTAAGCTAGGCACAAATCTCGCGGGGCTACGCAGGCTCGGCCGTTTGTTCGTGAGATCGGCCTCCGATACCCTGAAGCTGAAGCTCGGTCGATAACAACACATGCATACGAAAGGAACGTCGATTGACTGACCGCGCTGCCCTGGATGTGGATCGCAAGGCGCGACTGAAAATCCCGCGCCAGCCGTTCCCTAAGCAGGATCCAAAGGTCCGTATCCACAACTGGGACGAGGTCTACCTCCCCATCGACCTGGAGGTGGCCAAGGTCGAGGCGACGCGCTGCATCCAGTGCCCGGCTGCCCCTTGCATGAAGGCCTGCCCGGTGAACAACGACATTCCCGGCGCATTCTGGAAGCTGGAGCAGGGCGACATTGTCGGTGCCGCGGAGATCTTCTACGAGACGAGCAACCTGCCCGAAATGTGCGGCCGTCTCTGTCCCCAGGAGCGGCTCTGCGAGGGCGACTGCGTCGTCGGCAAGAACGCCCCGCCCGTCGCCATCGGCCGCCTCGAGGCGTTCGTCGCCGACCACTACCGCGCCAACGGCGGCTACGATGTGAAGAGCCGCCCGAAGCCCACCGGTCGTAAGGTCGCTATCGTCGGGGCGGGGCCGGCTGGACTCGCCGCAGCCGAGGAGCTCGCCAAGGCGGGTCACGCCATCACCGTCTTCGACGCCTGGCCCGAGCCTGGCGGCATCCTGCTCTACGGTATCCCGAACTTCAAGATGGAGAAGGATGTCCTCGACGCGAAAATCGAATACCTCCGAAAACTCGGCGTCGAGTTCACGATGAGCACGTCGATCGGCTACGACGTCTCGATCGACGACCTGTTCGAGCGCGGCTACCACGCTGTCTTTCTCGCCCACGGCGCGAGCGAGGGCAACAAGCTCGACCTGCCCGGCGCCGATCTGCCCGGCATCATGATCGCGACCGAGTTCCTGGTGCGCGGCAACGTACCACCGAATCAGCTGCCCGAATCGATGCGCGAACCCTTGATCGTTGGCGATCACGTCGTGGTGATCGGCGGCGGTGATACGTCGATGGACTGCGTGCGCACCGCCGTCCGGCTGGGCGCATCAGAGGTGACCTGCGCCTACCGCCGTACTGAGGCGGAACAGACGGGGCGGATGGAAGAGCGCATCCACGCCAAGGAGGAGGGCGTTCGCTTCGAGTACCTCGTGTCGCCACTGCGCTTCGAGGCGGGATCGGACGGGCGCATTGCTCGCGTCCACTTCGCAACGATGATGCTGAGCGACCCCGATGAATCGGGCCGCCGGCGACCCCTGCCGACGGGCGAAGCGTTCGTCGTGGCGGCGGACACGGTGGTGATCGCCGTGGGATATCGCGCGGACGAAGGCGTCGCAGCGGACGCAGGCGTAGAGCGGGATCAAGATCTCGTTCTTATCGACCGCGAGACCGGTCGAACGAGCCGCCCGGGCGTCTTTGCCGGTGGCGACTGCGTCAACGGGGCGGACCTGGTCGTGACGGCCATCGCGGACGGGCGGCGCGCCGCGACCGCGATCCACACCTATCTCACCAAGGAAAGCGAAGCCGCAGCTTAGCAAATCCGCGTTTGCGGCTGGTTTCGTGCTTCGAACCAGGCCGTTGCTTCTTGTCTCCCCTGTGGGGCGTGCAGTAAGCTTGGCCCGAAGCCCAATGACGCTTGACCTGAAGACTGCCGCGATGACCGCCGATGGGTACTGCCCCGTTCGGGCGGCGCTTGCGATCCTCGGCCAAAAGTGGGTGCCCCGCATCGTCTACGAACTCAAGAGCGAAAAGCGCCGCTTCAACGAGCTTTCGTCGATCGTGGGAGGTTGCAACTCCCGCACCCTCAGGGATCGCTTGAAAGCTCTTGAGACGCTCGGCATCGTCGATCGCCAGATCGTCGCCACCATGCCGCCCTGGGTTGAGTACGAACTCACCGCAATGGGCCGCGAACTCGCCGAAGCGCTCACGCCGCTGGAGGACTGGGGCCACCGATATCTGGAGACGCCCTAGCCCGCGACGAGGTTATGACCGCGCCTGCCCGCACACTCCTCAGCGAACTCCCCAAAGGCTATCGATTTCCTGAGACACACCTGCGCCTCACAAGGGAGGAGGTCGAACGCTACCTGAACGCTGTCGGCGATCGAAACCCGCTGTACATCGATCGAAGCATCGCGCCACCGCTCGCCGCCGCCGCGCGCTCGCTCGCCACGCTGCTCGAACAGGTCGAGCTACCAGCCGCCTCGCTCCATACCGGCCAGGAGCTAGCGCTCAACGGCGGCGTGCCAATCGATACGCCGCTCACGTTTCGCGGCGGCGTCGCCCAGCGTTCCGAGCGCGCGGGCATGGTGATCGCTATCCTGGAGTTCGAGCTGGCGCTCGAGGGCGCTTCGAACGCTCTGCTCAGCGGCCGTACAACGGTGCTCATGCCGGTGCCGGGAGGCGCGTCGTGAGCGAGCTCGACATCGCGCCCGTTGTAAAGCAACTCAGCCAGGAGCAGGTGCAACGCTACGCGGATGCATCCAGCGATCACAATCCGATCCATATCGATGAGGACTATGCCCGCGCGACGCCGTTCGGCGGTACGATCGCCCACGGCATGCTCATTCTCGCCTCGATCTCGGAGATGATGGCCGCGGCTTGTGGCGAGGCGTGGATCACGCGCGGCAAGTTGCGCGTGCGCTTCCGCGCGCCGGCCAAAACGAGCGACACGATCACCGCGTCGGCGAAGGCTCAGACGCCGCATAATGGAGCCCGCATCTATGGCGTCGAGTGTCGCAATCAGGATGGCGAGCTGCTGATCAGCGGCAGCGCCGAGGTGCCGCTCGATGGCTGAGCGCCCCAGCGCGGCCCGCGACTGCTTCGGCTGCGGGGAGGCCAACGCACGCGGCCTCGGCCTGCAATTTCGCCAGGAGGGCGACCGCGCCGTCGCGGACTTCGCGGCAGAGACGTACCTCCAGGGCTACCCGGGCCGCGCGCATGGTGGCGTCGTCGCCACTGTGTTGGACGAGGCGATGAGCTGGGCCTGTTACTGGGCGGGCATGTGGGCAATGACCGCGCGCCTCACGATGCGTTTCCGGCGAGCTGTGCCGCTTAGTGAGCAGATAACTGTCAGCGGCTGGCTGACGCGCGACCGCGGTCGCGTACTCGAACTACGCTCGGAGCTGCGTTCGGCGGACGGCGCACTTCTCGCCGAAGCGGACGGGCTTTTCGTGCGCGTGAGCGAGCGCGATGGTGAGGAAATGCGCCGCTTCTACGAAGCGTCGGAGGCCGGTCGCCAGACCGACACGATCACGTCGCTCCAGGATGGCCGCCCGTAGGCGAGGCGGTCGGCGAGACGCAGCATGCGCTGCGATACACCGTCGGGCAGCCGTCTGAGCAGATGCCCCCAGCCATAGAACATGCACATCAACGACACGCCGTACGCCTTCTCAAGGCGAAGGGCCGGCGGGCCTAGCTCCTGAACCACCTGCCAGTCGCCCTTGAACGTGTGGTCCGGCGGGATGTGCCAGCACGGCCAGTCCGAGCAGTGGTGCAGCCGCGATGCGCGCGCAAGCGGGTGGAGCGCGCGACCCAGCTTCGTCGCCATGCCTTCGAAGTTGTTGAGGGAGATGATCACGCGCCCGGTCGGCTTGACGATGCGCGCGGCTTCTTTCATGAACGCGAACCGGTCGCTGAAGTGATCGAGCGCTGCCTGGCAGGCCACCACATCGAACGACGCATCCGCGATCGGGATGTCTTCACCGATGCCGCGCACCAGGTGAATCGACGCGCCATTCTCCCGCTCGGCGATCAGCCGTGCCACACCAAGCATGTGCGCCGACGGGTCGACCGAGAATGGCTCCCAGCCCAACGCTGCCAGCCGGAGCAGCTCCTTCGATGGCCCCGAGCCGACATCAAGCACGCGCCCGGGCGATTCTTCCGCCACCGTCTCGACTGTCGCCTCACTCATCCGTCGCCACAGGAAGTCGAGATCGGGGAGGATCGCCCCGTGCATGACGTGGTCGAACTGGTAGTTCGTGTCGATGTGAGGCGCGCTCATTTCGAGCGCATGGTAATCAACGGTGCCGTGGCGAACAAGCGCGTCCGCGCGTGTGTCACGTCGCGATGTCGAACGCGACCAGCTCGCCGCGCGCCAGCCAGACCCGGTGCGCCTGCACCACCTTGCGTCGGCTAGGCCAGCCCCAGTGGAGGTTCACGTGATCGAGATAGTCGTAGGGGAACACGGTGTCAACGTAGAGCGTCGACACCGCTTCTCGCTCGGCAGGATCAGCGAGCGCCCGGGCGCGCGCTGACTCGCGGCGGCTGCCGGCCTTGATCTCGACGCCAGGATCGCGGCGCACGTTCCTCAGCCAGTCCGAGCGCTCGCCGAGGATCGCGACCGCGTAGTAGGTGCTATTGCTGCGCACCGCGCGGACGGGCCGGCGACGCTCCCGGCCAGACTTGCGGCCGCGCGTGGTGAGAAGGATGTAACCCCGGGGCACCGGCAGCCAGGCGAACAGGGGCGCAGCGAAGATATTGGAAAGGCGAGCGTAGCCCCGGGTGAACGCGAACGGGTTCAGCATGCGGGAGGTTGCGTCTTACCCTTCGGTGCGGCCCCGGTTCTTGAACATCGAAGCCGTGATCCGCCGGCTCACAAAGCGCGGCACGAAGCGAGAACTCGCCGCGCCCATCCTGTTGAACGCACCCGGGATGGCGATCGCCCGGCGCATCCGCACCGCTGACAATGCCGCGTTAACAACCGTATCGACGCTCGTCCAGGCCATGCCGGGCATGCCGCGTTCGTCCAGCCCGGCAACCTCTTGAAACTCGGTGCGGACCGGCCCTGGGCAGAGACACGTTACGGTCACACCGTGCTCCTTCGACTC
>JBAROU010000047.1:0-16625 GCA_049642385.1 Dehalococcoidia bacterium
GGACACCGTCCACGGAGTTCTCTGCAAAGGTGCGGAAGCGTTCTTCACTCGCCTGTAGCGTGGCTTCCGCTTCGACGCGCTCGGTGACATCACGAAAGCTCCAGACGCGACCTGTCACATTACCAGCGCCAAGCAACGGTCGGGAATAGCGTTCGAACTTCCTGCCGTCCCGGAACGAGAGTGTATCGAAACTCTCCTCGCTGCTGGCGTAAAGCTGCCGCACTTTCAGCAAGAATGCCTCCGGATCGACCAGCTGATCTAGGACATACTGGAGCAGGATCTCGTCATCGCTGCTGTGCAGAAGGTCTCGGGGAATTCGCCAGAGATCAGCAAATCGCTCGTTGGAATATTGCACGCCCCCGGCATTGTCTACCACTAGGATGCCGTCTGCCGTTGAATCCAACGTCGCGCTGAGCAACTCGCGCGAGCCGCTTATCTCGCGGTTGGCGGCCATGAGCTCTAGAGAGCTTAGGTCAAGCGAACGCTCCAACATCAAGCGGTCGGCCTGGAACTCCTCGTAGGCTTCGTCAACCGCTCCGAGGAGACCCGCCCAGGCACCTGAAACATCAGGATCTGAGACGCCGTAGCGCCGCAACTGACGGCGGAGTAGTGAATGCACGTGACGCTCTAGGCGGCTCGTTCAGAGATTGTGGTAATCGTCATGGTCTGGTTGTGCAGCTCGCATTTCGCGTTCGGAGTAAACGGCGAAATCTCGCCGTACGAGTAGAAGCCCGTGAGCGTCGTGTCCGGGCCCAGCACCTCGCGCACTCCTTCCACTTCCTCCTCAGTTCGCTGCTTCAGTACCATCTTGCGCCCCACGCAACTGATGAGGATGGCGAGGTCGGGAGATGACGCCCCGACTATCTCATGGCACGCCTTGGCGGCGCCAACCGCACCATCGATCAGGCGGTCGAAATTCGCTTTCATAAGTCGAGCGTATGCGCCGGTGGGAACGTCGCCGGCGAATGTCATGCTTTGCTCAGCTTCATCGATGCCCAAAATTGTGCGCACGACGGGCGTCGCCCCTTCTTCGATCCTTAGACTCAGGGGAAACAGGAGACCTGTGGCAGGCAGGCCCTTGGCGTGTTCCCCTAGATACGTCTTATACAAATCCAGTGCCGATCGTCCATCCAGCTCATAGAGGACATTGCCCTCCGATCTTGTAATCAGGCGTTCCGGTCCGAAAGGGTCCCACCCGCCGAGAGACGCGAAGCCAATTCGTAGATCCTTACCGTAGAGACCCAGCGCCGCGACAGTACCAGGCGCGGCTTGGCCATCGAAGACGACGCTCGTCTCTTCGAAACTGCCGCCGTCGCCAGACAAGCCGCCGGTGACGCTCACATCTGGCTGCAGATGTTCAGCCATTCCCTTCACCAGCTCGCTCCCGTTCACCTTCAACCCGTCGGACAGGACGAACACGTGTACCAGTCCTTCCGAGGGCAGGCCTTGGGCGAGCCGCTTTCCCAGGTCAAGACTATTGGCACTCTCGTTCACATGAGCCAATGAATACTCGACCCGACTGGATTCGAAGTTGACGACCGTAACAACCGCGGAGTCGTCACGAACGGCCGTATCGCAGATCTCGCCGGCCGTAGAGCAGCCAAAGACTCTTGCGCCTGGATACTTGTCCTGGACATCGGCAAGCACGGATGTGTCGGACAGCACGTGCCTCCCGGCAAACACGAGCGCCAAGTCGGCAGCGCCGCGAAGCTCGCCTGGATGCTGGGGCAGCCAACCTGCCTCAGGAGTCCACTTCGTCTGTTCGATTCTCACGGCAGCACCTCCGACCTATTCGTTTTACCTACTTATCGGTTACGATCTTGCTGATCCACATCCGGCCGATCCCCGGTCTGGGCAGCACGGCTTAAAATAGTGGCAGGACCGGCGGCTCACGATTGCGGACCACGCGTCACGTCTGAGGGCCCAGTGAGCTGAAGCCCGCCGACCCTTGTGCTGACCATCATCTGGCGTTATAGAACGTGTCCGGCCGTTCGTTGGGGTGTCATCGACACCGTAGCCTGCGAGTCATCCGGAAGCAGCGGCTCACCCTTTCAGAAGAACAGGGCAAGACAGCCCGACAGGGGGCAAACTAGCTTCGAGCGGACTCAAAACGCGTCGCCTCATCTTCCTAAGCAGAGGGTCGAGCGTTCGAGTCCCGTCTCGCGCTCCAACGCCAAAGTCGGATGGTAGCCGAAGGCCATCGCGGCTGGTTGTCGCCATTCTCTCAGCGGGTGGGGGCAGGCTCAGGTGTTACGGAAGCCCTCTAATTGCGGCGACCAACTGAAAATAAGGCTTCTCGCCCAAGCTCGTCGGAATGAAGGGCCGACCCGACACGACCTTTTCCTTACGCCGCCGACGTCGGTCGGCGGTTATGTCTTCTCCCGCTGCTCCGGGTAGCCTCGCGCGGCGATCGGCCACACCTCGACCACCTCGTCTCCCTCGACCGCGTACATCACGTCATGCAGGTTGATCGTCGGGTCGATGTGTGACGGCCAAAGCGCGATGCGGTCGCCGACGGCGACGCTGCTCTCTGCGGGCAGTGTGATCGTGGCGTGTTCGTCGCTCAGGAAGAGCACGGACGCGCCCTCGATATCCTTCACCGACGGGTTGCCGTGGTCCATCGTGCAGGCCTTATGGCCGGCGTCGGTGACGCAGCGCTCCGGGCGCGGCCGGCTCAGCACCGTGCCCAACACGACAAACGCCAGCTCGAACGGGATGTCGAGCTTGCCGTAGGCGGTGTCCATCAGCGCGTAGGAGCCGGCCTGTATCTCCGTGATCCCCTCCATCCGGCCGGTGATGTCGAATGTGCCCGTCCCGCCAGCACTGACGGTGTCGCAGCGCACGCCCGCCTCGCGCACGAGGCGCACAGACGAGAGCAGGCGATCCATCGCCTTCGCAGCGCGTTCCTCCCGCTCCGCGCGGTCTTCGATGCCGACGACGTGACCTTCGTAGCCCATCATGCCATCGAGCCGCACGCCCCCCGTCTCGGCGACGCGCTGCGCGAGGGCGAGGGCGGCCTCGCCGGGCGCGATGCCGCAGCGCGGCAGACCAACGTCGACGTCGACGAGCACGCCGACCTCGACACCCGCCGCACGAGCCGCCTGCGCGATGTCGTCCAACGTGACATCCGAATCAACCGCAACCTTGATATCGACCTGCTTCGCCAGCTTCGCGACGCGGGCCGCCTTGCCCGGCCCGAGCACTTCGTTCGCGATAAGAATGTCGTTCGTGAGTCCCTCGCGCGCGACGACTTCCGCCTCGCCCACCGTCGCGCAGGTAAGCCCGGTGCAGGAACCGGCGGCAAGCTGGCGCTTCGCGATGGCGGGCGTCTTGTGCGCCTTGAAGTGCGGGCGGACGCTGCAGGACCCGCCGGCGTAGAACTCCGCCATGCGCTGGATGTTGCGTTCCATCGTTGGCAGATCGACGACGAGGGCGGGCGTCGGGATCTCGTGCACCTTCATACGTTAAATGACTCCGTCCCGGAACCATTCGCCGAAGCGCTCACCGATCATGATCGTCGGGATGTTGGTGTTCGCGCGCGGGATCGTCGGCATGATGCTCGCGTCGGCGACGAACAGCCCCTCCACACCGAAGACGCGCCCGTACTGGTCGAGCACCGCCAGTGGGTCGTCCGGCGCGCCCATCGGCGCCGTGCCCGAGGGGTGGTAGCCGGAACCACAAACGCGCTTCACGCCTTCGCGCAGGGCATCCCTGTCATCGATGCGCTCCGGCTTCGGCCGAATAACGCGCTCGGCCACCGTTTTGATCTCGTCGGTCTCAGCCATCCGCAGCGCGATCTGCAGCCCCTCCACCATGCGTTCGACGTCCCATTCGTCGTTCAGGAAGTCCGGCTCGATGCGCGGCTGCGCCTGCGGGACGGCGCTCTCGACGATCAGCCGTCCGTGGCCTCGCGGCTTCTCGATCACCGGCGCGAGACCGAGCAGGGGCGGTTCCTCCTCGCCGAGGCGCTGGACGAACGAAAGCGGTTCGAGCTGCATGTCGTTGAACTCGTCGCTGTTCGCGGCGGTGTAGCGCATCGTCGTCTGGATCATCGGGTCGTCGGAGCTTGCGACACCGGGCTTCGGCGCGAGCACGATCATCGTCGCCGGATGGTCAAGCAGACGCGCCCCTACTCCCGGCGCGTCGCGCACGAGCGTGATGCCGAGGCGCTCCACCGTCTCGCGCGGGCCGATGCCGGAGCGCACGAGCATGGGCGGCGTCTGGATCGCACCCGCGCAGAGCACGATCTTGTTCGCCTCGATCGTTTCGATGGCACCTTCGGTCTCCACCTCGAGGCCTGCGACGCGCCCTTCGGAGACGACGACACGCCGCACGATAGTGTGCGGCCGGATCGTGAGATTTGGGCGCGAGCGAGCGGGCATGAGATAGGCGAGCGCCGTGCTGACGCGCAACTGACCCTGCTTGTTCATCGGATGCGAGCCCCAACCGGTCGTCGTCGGGTCGTTGTGGTCCGGGCACTCCGGGTAGCCCATCGCGCCGCACGCATCGAGGAACGCGCGCTGGAATGGCACCAGCTCGTCGTACGGGTAGCGTCGCAGCGGAATCGGGCCATCCGAGCCGTGGAACTCATTTTGGACGTCCTGATCAGACTCCAGCCGAATGAATGCGGGCAAGCACTTCGACCAAGCCCACTCCGGACAGCCGCGCTCGGCCCACTCGTCGTAGTCCTCGGGCTGACCACGCAGCGCGATGCACGTGTTGACCGCGGACGAGCCGCCGGTCACCTTCCCGCGCGGCAGCGGGATGTCGAGAGGGCTGGTCGCGTTGGGCTGGTAGGTGAAGCCCCAGTCGTGGTCGACGACAGAGTTCTTGTGGCCGTTCGTGAGGTCTCCCGGCAGCGAGGAGCGATCGGGGTAGTCCGGCCCCGCCTCGATGAGGAGGACGCGCATGCGTGCGTCTTCCGCCGCGCGCGCCGCGATGACCGAGCCCGCGGACCCTGCGCCGACCACGATCACGTCCCAGTCCATAGCGCGCCGATCTTACCACAGTGGAACGGGGCTACAGCGGAAGGAGCTCGTCTGCGCCCATCGCGACGAAGAGCGCGGCGAGGTAGATGAGCGAGTAGAGGAACAGGGCCCGGCTCGCGGAAGGGGTGGGTTCGCGCCAGAGCCGGAACGCCAGCCCGACGAACGCGCCGCCCAGCAGCAGCGCCGACGCGAAATAGACGATGCCCAAGCCGGCGGTCGGTATGAGCAGGAACGTTGAGGCGACGAGCACGACGCTGTAGAGCAGAATCTGCCGCTTGGTTTCGTCGACGCCGCGCACGGCAGGCAGCATCGGCACGCCGGCACGGGCGTAGTCGCCTCGATAGCGCAGCGCCAGCGCCCAGAAATGCGGCGGCGTCCAGAGGAAGATAATGCCGAACATGACCAGCGCCGCCCAGTCGAGCCCGCCCGTTACCGCGGCCCAGCCCACCAGCGGCGGCATCGCGCCCGCAGCCCCGCCGATGACGATGTTCTGCGTCGTCGAGCGCTTGAGCCAGAGCGTGTACACCAGCACATAGAACGCCAGCGCCGCGATCGCGAGCGATGCGGCGACAATGTTTGCGCCCAGCGTTAGGATCGCGAACGCGATCACGCCCAGCGCCAGTCCGAACACCAGCGCACGCGTCGGTTCCACCGTGCCCGCCGGCAGCGGTCGATCGCGTGTGCGCGCCATGATGCCATCGATGTCACGGTCGAAGTAGCAGTTGATCGCGTTCGCGCCGCCGGCGGCGAGCGTCCCGCCCAGCAGCGTGATCGCGATCAATAGCAGCGAGGGCATGCCACCCTCGGCGAGGATCATCGCGGGAACAGTTGTCACGAGCAGGAGCACGATGATGCGCGGCTTGGTGAGCGCAAGATAAACCCGCACCCGCGCGAGCCAGCCGCGCGCAATAGGCGGAGCGTGCAGCTCGATCGCTGGCTGCGCGACATCCGCGACGGCTTCCTGTCGGAGCACCACGCCTCCTATGATCCGCCGCTTGCGGGAGCGGCCTCTGGTTCCACTGCGGGCGAGACCGTCGATTCGCCCGATAGCCCGCTCGCCTGCACGGTCCGGTGTGCCAGGAACGTCGCGCCAGCGAGCACAGCCCACATCCCAGCGGCCAGCGCCAGGTGCGCGCCCGCTGCCGACGGCTGGAGCATTGTCCAAACGTTCGCGGCGCCGACAAAGACCTGGGCCACGTACACGCCCAGGGCGGCAAGGACAGCGTACATCACCAACGGCTGCCAGCGCTGCGTGCGCCAGGCCCGCGCCGTGACATATACGACGATCAGGCCCACGGCTGCCGCCGCGAAGCGATGCGTCGCATGGATCATGGCCAGACGGCCGCCGTCCGGCATCAGCCGTCCGTTGAACAGCGGCCAGTCGTCGAATGCCAGGCCCGCGCCCGATCCGCTCACATACGACCCGGTGAGCATCAGCGCAAACGTCGCCAGCGCTGCGAACGCGAGCAGGTTGCGGAACGAGGCCGCCTTCTCGCGTTGCTCAGCGGTCGGGACCGGGCTGGCAGGGTCAAACGAGGCGATCGTGATAACCACGAGCGTCGCCAGCAGCGCCGATGCCAGCGCCAGATGCGCGGTTACGAGGTTCGAGTGCAGGTCGTTCAGCACGGTGATACCACCCAGGATGATCTGAGCGATGACGAGCACGACCGCCACCCCGGCGCCCCAGCGGATGATCGGCGCATGACGCCAACGCCACGCGGCGAACGCTGTCGCGGCGATGAGTATGCTGATCACGGACGCGACGAGTCGATGCGAGAACTCGACGAGCACCTGTGTATCGAGCGGCGGCAGCAGGTCACCGTGGCAACGGGGCCAGTCTGGACAAGCATCGCCCGAATCGGTGACGCGAACAACACCGCCCAGAATGATCAGCGCGTACGTCGTAAGCGTCGTCGCGAGAGCAAGCCAGCGGAACCACAATGTCGCCGGGAGCGCCGCGGACGGCGCGCCGCCGATGCCCCTCGCTCTTACCATGCTCTCAGCGCTCATATGGTGATTGTGATGAAAGGTACAAGGTGACTATACCAGGTGGCGTCCGTTCGGGCAAAGCCGTCTTGCGTGAGGCAGCTTCCGCCGAGATGCCCTGCTGAGGCTCGGCGTGCCTCGGTAGCCTCTTGATCGTACCTTCACATTGTGATACGAGATACAAGCGATGACCTCGGAACACAACGGCGACTCGCACTCGCCCGAAGACGAGAGCAAGAAGGTCCGACAGCGACTTCTGCTGCCGTTCCTCATCCCAGCCATGGCGTTCCTCTTCGCGATGCTGGGCATTTACGGCCTCTCGCGCATCTACCTCGATCTCAAGGACTTCAAGGCCGGCGATGTCAACGCCGCAACACCTCTCGCCCTGGGTGTCGCGCTCGCGATCCTCGGGGTATCGTGGTACTTGGCTTCGAATCCGAAGGCAGGCCGCTTCCAGATAGGCGCTATCGCGGGCGTCGCTGTCGCCATGTTGATCGGCGGCAGTATCTGGTCCGCCGTGTACGAGGGTGAGGCCGCCGGCGGTGAACCAACGCCCCCGACGACGACAGCGACCGCCGTGCCACCGGGCACGGTCAACGTCTCCCTCACCGAATACAAGGTCACGGTTGACCCGGCGTCGGTTCCCGCGGGCGAGATCACATTCCACGTCACAGACGCCGGCACGATCTTCCACAACCTGCGCGTGGTCAAGACAGACCTCGATCCTGGCGCACTGCCCGCGAACGGCGAGGTCGACGAATCCCGGGTCGATGTCGTTGCAGCCACGGACGCGGACCTGGAGGCAGGCCAGACGGTTGATCTGAAGGTCGATCTGCAACCTGGAAACTACGTGCTCCTCTGCAATGTCCCCGGACATTACGCGAGCAATATGCACACCGCCTTTACCGTGGAGGAAGCCCCTCCAGGCGGTACCACGGAGCCGCCACCAGGCGGAGAGCAACCACCACCGGGCGGGGGCCCGCCAGGCGGCGCCGCTACCGAGGTTGACATGCAGGACAATGTCTTCGTGTCGAACAGCCAGCAAGAGCCCGCCATCCCGGCGTCCGCCGGTCAGGAGACGACGCTCAACCTGGTGAACCACGGCTTGGCGGTCCACAATATGCACATCGCCGGACCTAGCAACGAGTTCGGCGCCGATTTCTGTGAAGCGGGCGGCGATGAGCCGTGCTCAGACCCGCCGCAGCTTCTTGCTGGAGAATCAGCGTCGATCACGTTCCAGTTCGACCAACCAGGAACGTACGATTTCCGTTGCGATTTCCATCCAACGGAGATGTTCGGGACGATCGTCGTTCAGTAGCCGTCGGCTACTGCTTCGTCAACCCCAACTCTTCCAGCTCCCGCGACACGTCGTCCCAGCGCGGCCCTTGCGATTCGGCTTGCTCGCGGTCGTACCACCGGAAGAACGCCACACCCATGAACGCCCACAGGATCAGGCTGCCCACAATCTTCATCACGAACCCGGCCATCTGCTGGTCCGTAAGGGGAGAGATGCCCCACGTTCGCGGCGCCTGCTCGTAGAACGGATAGATCACGGTCGTACCAAACGTCAAGAACGACGCCAGCACCGCGGGCACGATCGATTGGACGAAGAGATACGCCATTTGGAGTGGGTACGAGAGTCGCGGTAGCTGCGGGAGCGGACTCAAGATCGGCCACCACATCAGCAGCGCGGACAGCACCAGCAGCACGTGAACGAAGAAGTGGAACGCCCCCACGTGGAGCGCCAAATCGACGGTGGGCGGCAGGTGGATGAGGACCTGTATCGCATTGAACATCGTGAAGGCGACCAGCGGGCGCGTAAGCAGGCGCGAGATCGGGTACACCTTCGGGCCGCAAAGCAGCGCCTGCCACAGCCACGCCGGCGTCCCAGCAATAAGCAGCGGTGGCGCCACCAGCGTGAACAGCAAGTGCTGCACCATGTGTATGCTGAGCAGCCGCTGCTCGCCCAGATCGTGGATCGCCGTGCCAGCTCCCACGTACAGCGCAAGCACGCCCAACGAGAACAGTATCACCTGCCCGCGCTTGACCCGCGCCGCGTCCGAAACACGCGGGCGGAGCTCTGTGGTTGCGTAGTAGTAGCCCCAGCTGAGCGCCATCACCAGCAGGATGGCATCGACGTGGACGTTCCAATCGACCCACTCCGGTCCGCCAACTCCAACGTGCAACAGCGGCACGAATTCCTCCTCTGCGGCCGACGCCCGCAATCGGACACCTCGCCACGCGGCTAGACCAGGTTTGCCCCCAGCGTCGTCAGCACCACGATAAAGAGGCCTGTTGCGAGAATCACACCGCCTGTAAACAGCGTCGAGAACAGCGAGTTGTCGAAGCGCAGATGCATGAACCAGAGCACAACCATGACGAACTTAAGGGCGGAGAGCACCAGCAGGATGCCCAGCAGAGCACCTTGAGCGAGATTCGTGTAGTAGATAGCGACCTCGATCGCCGTAATGACCGCCAGGATCAGGCCTACCTTCACGTAGGTCTCCGGACCCGGGTGCCCTTCGTAAGCCTCCGCAGCGACCTGGCCGACAGGCACGCGTTCGCCCCACCTAACCTCGACGGGCATTAGGGCGACGAGGGCCCCCAGCGCGCCCAGCGCTACCAGCGGCAGACCGATCAGGAACCCGGAGTTCTCCAGCAGCCCTTTGAGCCCAGACGAGAGAACGATCATTGCAAGCAGCAGGTCCGTCATCCCCTACCCTACGTCTGAATCAGATACACCAGCGTGAAGATCACAATCCACACGACATCGACGAAGTGCCAGTACAACCCGGCAAGCTCCACGTTCAGGCTCTGTTCCTTCGTAAGCCGTCCCTGTCTGCCCATGCCAAACAACGAGAGCAGGATCAGCACGCCCACCGACACGTGGGCACCGTGGAAACCCGTCAGGACGAAGAATGTTGTGCCGAAGAGATTACTGCTGAGCGTCAGATCCTCACGATAGAAATCCGTGAACTCGAACGCCTGGCCAGCCAAGAACGTCATGCCCAGCAGCGCCGTCGCCAGGAGCCAGATCTGTGCCCCACGCCGGTCATCGCGCTGAATGGCAGCCAGGGCCAGCACCATCGTCACGCTGCTCATCAGCAGCACGAATGCACTGATCGACGTGAAGGGAATGTCGAACACGCCATGGTAGTGGACGCCGTCCACCGTCTTGTCCAGGGGATACGGCGGCCCCTGGCTACTGTTTCTGTAGAGGAGATACGTGGCGATGAGTGAGCCAAAGAACAGGCACTCTGAGGCCAGGAACAGCCACATCATGAGCTTGCGGTTGTCGAGGCCCGTTGTGGTTTCGAGGTGGCCTACTTCGGTCGATGCGTGCGCCACGGGTACGCTCCTCTATTCTTCCGTGGCGGGCTCTAACGCCCACCCGTAGATGCCAAACAACAAGATCACCGCACCCACAGCGATGAGCGCGGTACCGTTCGCGCCGGCGTAGATGAACCCCAGCGCGATAAGCGGGAAGCCAGTCGCCGCGATTAGCGGGAAGAGGGAGGGCGACGGCATATGGATATGCCCGACCTCGTGCTCATCCTCGTTCTCGGCGCCGCCCGCGACGACAGGCACTGGCTCACCCCGTTCGCTCTCCACGTACTTCGTGTGCCAGAAATCGTCCAGCGCCTGCACCTGCGGGATTTCTGCAAAGTTGTAATGCGGCGGCGGCGAAGAAATCGACCACTCCAGGGTGCGAGCGTCCCAGGGGTCAGCGCCCGCCTCTTCCTTCTTCCGTAGGCTGACGATGACGTTGATCATGAACACAAGGATCGAGGCGGCAATCATGAACGCGCCCACGGTTGCCATCATGTTCCAGAGCGCCCAGCCGAGCCCTTCATCGTACGAGTAGATCCGGCGCGGCATGCCGAGCAGGCCGAGGATCATCATCGGCTGGAAGGTGACGTTGAAGCCGACGAACATCAACCAGAAGTGCACTTGGCCCAGCCCTTCACTCAACGTGCGGTTGGTGAACTTCGGGAACCAGTAGTAGATGCCCGAGAACAGGGCGAAGATGGCACCGCCGAAGAGCACCTGATGGAAGTGCGCAACAACGAAGTACGTATCCTGCTGCTGATAGTCCGACGGCACCATCGAGTGCATGACGCCCGTCAAACCGCCGACCGTGAACATCGCGATGAAGCCGATCGAGAAGTAGAGCGGTGTCTTGAGGTTGATCGACCCGCCCCATAACGTGCCCAGCCAGTTGAAGATCTTAACACCTGTCGGTACCGCGATCAGCACCGTCGTCATGCCGAACGCAGAGTTGGCGACCGTACCCAGCCCAACCGTGAACATGTGATGCGCCCAGACGCCCCAACTCATGAACCCGATCGCCACGCCGGAGAAGACCACGAACGGGTAACCGAACAGCGGCTTCCGCGAGAACGTCGGTAGCACTTCGGAAACGATGCCCATGGCAGGCAGGATCAGGATGTACACCTCGGGGTGCCCGAAGAGCCAGAACATATGCTGCCACAAAAGCGGTGTGCCCCCCGCAGCGACGTTGAAGAAGTTCGCGCCGTAGAGCCGCGAGAACAGCAGCTCGAAGAGGGCCACCGCGATCACTGGCATCGCAAAGACTATCAGGAACGATGTGACCAGTGTCATCCAGACGAACAGGGGCATCCGGAACAGTGTCATACCCGGCGCGCGCATGTTGAGAATCGTGACGATGAAGTTGAAGCCCGACGCCATCGAGGCGACGCCGAGGATCTCGAGCCCGAAGGCCCAGTAGTCGATGCCCGTGCCCGGCGAGAACTGGTTCAGCGTCAGCGGAGCATAGCCGAACCAACCCGCGTCAGGCGCGCCGAGATGGCCCTGGAGGATGGTGCCGGCGGGGTTGCCCGTGAAGAAGCTAGCGTTCATGAGCAGGCCACCCCCAAGGAAGACCCAATAGCTGAACGCGTTCAGTCGCGGGAACGCGACGTCACGGGCGCCGATCATGAGCGGGATAATCAAGTTGAAGAACGCCGCGCTCAACGGCATCACCACCAGGAAAATCATCGTGGTGCCGTGCATCGTGAAGAGGCGGTTGTACTGGTCCGGATTGGCGATACCGCCGTTCGGCGTCGCGAGCTGGAGGCGAATGACCAACGCCTCGATGCCGCCCGAGAGGAAGAACAGGAACGCCGTCAGCCCATACATGATGCCGATGCGCTTGTGGTCGACGGTGGTCAGCCAGCTCACCAGGCCTCTATACGTGCCAGCCTCCTGGCGCACCAGGCGCAGCGCCTCGCCTAGTCCATCTGACCTCCCCGCTGCCGCAGTTGCCATAGCTCTACTCCCTCGACAACGTCACAGGCTGGCAGCCTTCTGCGCCGGGCTCGCCCACCTGCTCGTCACACCAGGCCTGAAAGTCTGGCGGCGTTTGGGCAATAATCGTGAACTTCATCTCGGCGTGAAACAAGCCGCAGAACTCGGCGCACTGGCCCGGGTACGTGCCTGGCTCATCCGCCCGGAACACCAGCCTATTGTTGTGGCCGGGTACCACGTCCTGCTTGCCGGCCAGCCGCGGGTTCCAGAAGCTGTGGATCACGTCGACCGAATGAAGGTTGGCGACGATTTCGCGCCCAACGGGGACGTGCAGCTCATCAGCTATGGGGCCGAGCGATTTCCCGCTAGCATCGACGATGCCGGGGTATTCGAAGAACCAGTTGAAGCGCTGACCAGTTACGTTGATCTCCAGCGCATCTCTCGAAGGTGCGTCGCCGAGGTCGACGATCGTCGCGATCATGGGCACGGCCAGGCCGAAGAGGAGCAGGGCGGGCGCGATAGTCCAGGCCAGCTCTAGGCGCTGGTTGCCGTGCACCTGGACGGGTGGTGGCTCGTCCTCCCGCCTCTGGCGGAAGCGCAGCACGATATACGCGATGGCACCGAACACTAGGACAAGCACCGCGATCGCAGGCCAGAGCGCGATGAGGAAGAGGTCCTTCTGCTTTTGCGCGACTTCGCCCGCCGGCGCGAACGTATTATGGGAGCCACTGATGCTGTCTCCGAAAACGGCAAGCAGGACAAAAGCGACAAGGAGGCCGACCGTGGAAAGCAGGACTACGATAGCTCTCAGGACGTTCACGGCTACTCCTAAGGTAGTGCTTTTGCCTTGTACCCTATATCACGAGCGAACCTGACGTGCAAGACGAAGCAGCCCGCCGGCGCGCGGCCGTCGGACTGGCATGATGTAGATGCGGTTCGAATCTGGGCTTACCTACGCAGCCTTGGTGCTCGAGCGGCCGCGCTTGCCAGCCGTCCGAGTGCGGCGCGTCGGCAGCGGAATCGGGTCCGCTCCCGGCATCATCGGCTGGAGGTCCTCGATGAACACAGGGCCGCCGCAACGATCGCAGCGGATACGATCGCCCGGCCCGGGGACATCGCCCTTGTAGTCAGGACGGGGCTTGAAGGCATGCAGCACCAGGCGCTCGCCCCTCGTACCCTCAATCTGACCGCTGACGTGTCCGCAGTGGTAGCACTTCACATCGCCCTTGACTCTCACTTCTTCAGTCGTCTCCATGGAGCACCTCCCCTACTGGCTATGCAACGTCTTCGCTGACGATACGCCAGAGGGCTTATTCAATCTGTCGGTCAGATCACTAACAGTCTGAGGGGAAAACCCTGATTAATTCTGGGAGGCGCTAGGGGCGCTACGCGTAGCCCTCGACCCGCTCGATGCGGAAGTGGATCGTGCCGGAAGGGGCAGCCACTTCTACCTCGTCGCCCGGACGGCGTTCGAGGAGCGCCTTCCCTACCGGCGACTCGAAGGAGATGCGGCCCTGAGCGGCATTCGCCTCGCCAGGCCGCACCAGCGTGTACGTCGTCTCCCGGCCCGATTGCAGATTGCGCAGGTGCACCGTGCTTCCGATCTGAACATCGTCGACCGAGGTGCTCGGCTGGAACTCGACGATTACAGCCTGCTCGAGCTTCGACTCCAGCACTCGGATCCGGCTCTCCACATAGCCTTGTCGCTCGCGGGCGGCGTCCAGCGGGGCGTTCTCACGAAAGTCCTTGTCCGCCCTCGCGCGCTGGATGTCCGCGATGATCTGGGGGCGTTGCGCTTTGAGCGCGGCCAGTTCGGTCTCCAGCGTCGCCTTCTGCTCCGCCGACATCTCCACGTCCTTGAGTGCTGCACGGACAGGAGTTTTGGCGGTCGTCTTCCTAACGCGTAGGTGCGCCCCCAAGTTCGTCGATGTGTGGCCGACCTTTTTCGCGAAGGCCAGCAACTTCTTGACCGTGTCCGCACGCATGGTGGCGTCGCTGACACTGTTCGTGAGCATCTCTGCGTAGTTCGCCACCTCCTGGCCACGCAGATCGCGGCAAAGGCGGTCGGTCCCGGCCCAGCGTACAAAGCGCTGCACCTCACCCTGCGTGGCTACTCGATCCTCGTCTCCCAGCGAATCGAGGAACTCGCGGGCGGCATCCATCAGCGTTACGTCTGACATCACTCGTCCCGATTGTGGCGCACGGATTCATCACATGTCAACGATGCTAGCGCCGTTGGCACGCAAAAGGTACGATACAGGCGTCATGACCATCAGCGCCGTGCTGTTCGACCTCGGCGATACGCTTTGGCACATGCCGAACCCACCGCCCGTCGAAGAGGTGCGCCGGGAGACCGTCCGCCGCCTCTTCGATCTGCTCCGCTCCTGGGGCATCGACCCGGACGCGAACAAGGATCTCTTCTACCTGGGTCGCGATATCAGGCTTGGCACGGAAGCCCAGATGCGCGAGGCGTATGCGGGCGACCTGCGCGAGCCGAACTACGGTGAAATCGCGCTCCGTGTGGCCGAGGGCAAGGGGCTGACCATAACGCCAGAACAGGGCGATGAGCTTTGGGCCACCTGGAACCTGGGCGGCCCGTTCTTCCGGCGCGAACTGTTTGCGGACGCCGTCGAGACGCTTGAGGGGCTTCGGGAGCGCGGCTACCGCCTCGGCTGCGTTACCAACCGCGGCTTCGGCGGCGCGGCGTTCGTAGAAGAGGTCGAAGGGCACGGCCTATCGGAATTCTTCGAGGTGCTTTCCGTCTCCTGCGACCTGGGCTATATGAAGCCCCATCCAGAGATCTATCGCCACGCCCTCGAGTCGATGCAGATCGAACCCAAAGAGACCGCCATGGTGGGCGACTCGCTCCGTGCCGATGTGGCGGGCGCGCAGGCGCTCGGCATGACGGCGGTGTGGCGCCGTCGCCCCAGGTCTCGCGAGGAACCGAACGGCGTCCAGCCCGACTTCGTCGTCGACGAGCTGCGGGAGCTACTCGAGCTCCCCGTCTTTCAGTGATCGGCGCTCCGCGCCTCGCGTGATGGCGGCGAAACGCAAGGCGGGCAAGACCTGGGGTAGCCGCTTCCAGCAATCGACGCACCCGCTTGCCGAGCGCTACACCCTCTCACTCCCCACCGACCGCCGGCTCTGGCGCGAGGAGATCGCCGCCTCGATCGCGCACGCGCGCATGCTCGGGCGGCAGAAGATCATCCCGCGCGCCGACGCCAGCGCGATCGTGCGCGGCCTCACCGAGATCGAACGCGAGATGGAGGCCGGTCGCTTTCCCTGGCGCGACGAGCTGGAGGACGTCCACACGAACGTCGAGGCCCGCCTCGCGGAGAAGATCGGCGACGCTGCGGGGCGGCTGCACACCGCGCGCTCACGCAACGACCAAGTCGCCACGGACATGCGTCTCTACGCCAAGCATGCCTGCGAGCGCGCCGACGACGCTGTCCGCGCGCTCCAGCGCGCCCTTCTCGCGCTCGCCGAGGAGAACCGACGCGTGATCATGCCGGGCTACACACACCTCCAACGCGCGCAGCCGGTGCTGCTCGCGCACCACCTGCTGGCCTACCTCGAGATGCTGGAGCGCGACGCCGAACGCTTCCGCGACGCCAAACGCCGCGCAGACGTGCTCCCGCTGGGCAGCGGCGCGCTCGCCGGCGTGCCCTACCCGATCGACCGCGAGGGCGTCGCGCGCGAGCTTGGCTTCGCGCGCGTAAGCGAGAACAGCATTGATGCCGTCTCCGACCGCGACTTCGTCATCGATTTCATCGCCGCGTGCGCGCTGTGCATGACGCACGTCTCGCGCCTGGCCGAAGAGATCGTGCTCTGGTCGAGCGCGGAGTTCGGCTTCCTGCGCTTGCCCGACGCGTTCGCCACCGGCTCGAGCATCATGCCGCAGAAGCGCAACCCAGACGTCGCGGAGCTCGCGCGCGGCCGCACCGGCCACGTGACGGGTCACCTCGTATCGATGCTGACGATGCTGAAGGCGTTGCCCCTCGCCTACGACCGCGACCTTCAGGAAGACAAGCGCGCGTTCTTCGAGGCGGAGGACATCGTGCTCGAAACGCTCGAGGTGTTCGCCGCGATGGCGCCGGAGTTGCGCTTCGACGCGACGCGCGGCCGGCGCGCTGCGACCGAGAATCACGCGCTCGCGACGGATCTGGCCGACGCGCTCGTGCGAAAGGGCTTGCCCTTCCGTCAGGCGCACGAAGTCGTCGGGCGGCTCGTGCAATACGCCGAAGAGCAGGGTAAGCCGTTCTCTCGCCTGACAGACGCAGAGTTCCGCAAATTCTCGCCGCTCTTCCCGAAGGACGCGGCGAAGATCGACGCCGCGGCAGCGCTGCGGGCGCGCGACGTCCCGGGCGGCACGGCGCCCCGGCG
>JBAROU010000073.1:0-10099 GCA_049642385.1 Dehalococcoidia bacterium
GTATAATCACGCGGCATCTATCCCCCCGCCAGAAGGAAGCTCCATGCTCACCAGCGCAGCTTTGCGGCAGCGTGCGTTCTCCGCACGCCGGTTCGTGCTGGCGTGCGTCGTCGTGCTGGCCGTGCTCGTTGCGGGGCTGGCGCTGGAGACGCAGCGGGGTGAGGGACTGGAGCCGGCGTTCACACAGGGCACGCTGAACTTCGCGCTCGACGGGCCGACATCCCTTGCCTTCGGGCCGGACGGACGACTGTACGTCGCGTCTGTGGACCAGATCTGGGCGCTGACGCTGAACCCGGTAACGAAGCAGGTAACCGCGAGCGAACAGATCGCGTCCGGTCTGGACGACGTGCTCGGTCTCGCGTTCGACCCGACGGAGGCGCCGGGCGCGCCGGTGAAGCTCTACGCTTCGCATCGCGTCGCATCGGATACCGATGGCTTCGAGAGCCACGTGTCGACGTTCACGGCGCCGTCCTGGACGATGACGGATGTGATCACGGGCCTGTCCACCTCGCGCCCAAACCTCAACCACGCGACCAACGGTCTGGCGTTCGACAGCCAGGGACGGCTGTACATCGCACAGGGTTCGATGACCGACGCCGGGCTAACGCAGGGCGCGTTCTGGCCAGAGACACCCCTTTCCGGCGCGATCCTCGTCGCGGACATCCACGCGCCGGGCTTCAACGGTGCGATCACGTACAGCCCGGCAGGCGCGCCGCTGGACGATGACGTCAACCAGGCGAGCGGCAGCGTGACCGCGTACGCGACGGGCTTTCGTAACCCGTACGACCTGGTGCTGCACAGCAACGGCCTGATCTACGCGACGGACAACGCGCCGATCGGCCCGACCTTCTCCGATTCGTGTGCGACGGAGGGCTCCGGCGTGAGCTATAACGATGAGCTGAACATCGTGCAGCAGGGCGACTACTACGGTCACCCGAACCGCAACCGCGGGCGCTTCGACGCGCGCCAGTGCCGCTATCGCCCGGCTCAGGACGGTAGCGACGCGGAGGTGACGGGGCCAATCGCGATCCTGCCCGCGCACTGCTCCTGCGACGGCATCGTGGAGTACAGGAGCTCCGTGTTCGGCGGCGAGATGCAGGGCGACCTGCTCATCGCGGAGTGGGGCATGAGTCGCGTCGTGCGCGTGGAACTCTCTCCGGACGGTCAGTCCGTCAACGCGATCACGCCGATCACGACAACCGTCGACCACCCGCTGGACGTTACGGTGGGGCCGGACGGCACGATCTACGTGGCGGAGTATGGCGGGAACGCTATCGCGTTCCTGCTGCCTGACACGAGCGGCCCTACGTCGACGCCCTCCCCTACCGGCGCAAACACGCCAACCAACACGCCCACAAAGACACCAACACCCACGGGCACGCTGACGACGACACCGACGCCCACCAAAACGACGACGCCCACGATCACTCCGACCGCAACGAGGACACCTACGGGCACGCCTCCCGCCACACCAACGGGGACTCCCACGAACACGCCGACCGCCACGTTCACAGCAACACCGCCGTCGCCGTCGAGCTGTGCAGGTACGCTCGATCTGATGCTCGTGCTGGACGGCTCCGGCAGCATCGACGCCACAGAGTGGCAGACGTTCACAACATTCGCCATCGACTTCGTAACCTCCTTCACTGTGGGGAGCAACGTGGCTCACGTCGGCGTCGTGCAGTTCTCCACGTTCGCGCCACTCGAGATTGGCCTATCGAGTAACATCAACGCCATCACGACGACGATTGCAAATATGACCCAGCACCAGCAGCTATCGAACATCGCGGGCGGGATCACGACGGCGCAGGACGAGATCAACGCGCACGGGCGGTCTGGCGTGCCACATGTGATCATCCTGATTACGGACGGATGGCAGACGGTAGCGGGCGATCCGGTCGCGGAGGCGAACGCCGCGCGCGCCGCGGGCACGGAGATCTTCGGTGTCGGCGTGGGACCGGGGACGGCTGGAGAGCTGCTTGCATCGATCGCAGACGAACCGGACGCTGAGCACGTCTTCGTCGTGACGGACTTCGATGCGCTGTCGAGCATCCTGCTCGATCTGGTGGACTTCGCTTGCCCGGTGCCGCTCGGCCCAACGCCGACGCCCTCAGCTACGCCAACGCGCACACCGACGCCCTTGCCCGAAGTCGATAGTGATGGCGACGGGTGCAGCGACGCGCGCGAGCTCGGTGCGAGCGTCGCGCTGGGCGGACGGCGCGACCCAGGAAACTTCTGGGACTTCTTCGACGTACCTGACCCGAGCGCCTCGCCGCAACGAGACAAATCGGTGACCATCAGCGACATCGTCCGGGTGGTGATTCGCTTCGGAGCGAACGATAACGGCGGGGTGGCGGCGATTAATCGCTTCACCAACCCCCTCTCGACGCCGCCCACGAACGGCTACCATCCGGCCTTCGATCGGACGGTGCTTGGGCCCAACACCTGGAACCTCGGGCCGCCTGATGGCTCGATCGTGGTGCAGGACATCTTGCTCGCCGTGGGACAATTCGGCCATTCTTGTAGCTAGCAAGGCTACTTGATCACGACGGCGAAGCCGAGTACCGTAAACCGGCATGGCGACGATAGTTGACAAGCCTTCCCTCTCCTCGCTCGTGCACGAGCTCAAGTCCGCCGGTGGCTCCGTCTCGGGCGCGGGCATCGCGCGGGGAGCGGGCGTATCGCGCACAGCGTTGTGGAAGAACGTCGAAACGCTGCGCCGGCTCGGCTATGAGATCGAGGCGTCCACGGGCGTGGGCTATCGGCTCGTCGCGACGCCGGACAAGCCGTATCCGTGGGAGGTGCGCGAGGGGTTGGGCACTCAGCGCTTCGGGCGAGCGGTGCACTACTTCGACGTGATCGGATCGACGCAGGATGAGGCGCGCCGCCTCGCCGAAGCGGGCGCACCGGAGGGGACGCTCGTGATCGCTGAAGAGCAGCGGGCGCCGCGTGGTCGAATGGGACGCAGCTACTTCACGCCGCCGGGCGGCCTGTGGTTTTCGCTGCTGCTGCGCCCGCGCCGGTCTCTCGATGAAGTGATCCACCTCTCGCTGCTCGCGGGCGTGGCGGTGCACCAGGCGATCGAAACCGAGACGGGCGTGCGCGCGACGGTGCGCTGGCCGAACGATCTGCTGATCGGGGAACGCAAACTCGTGGGGATCGGGGTGGAGCTGGCGAGCGAACAGGACGTGCTCCACCACGTCATCATCGGCATCGGCGTGAACGTCAACCTGAGTCAGAGCGACTTCCCACCCGAGCTGCAACCGATCGCGATTAGCCTGCGCGACGCGCTCCAACGCGACGTCGCGCGCGTGCCCTTGCTGCAACGCATCTTGGAGGGCATCGAAGCGCTGTACGACCGCTACCTGGCCGCCGGGCCGGGCCCGATCCTGGACGCCTGGCGCGCGCTGCCAACGATCATTGGCGAACGGGTGATCGTGGAGGAGCTGCGCAACCGCTGGGAGGGCATCGCCGAGGACGTGAGCGACGATGGCGCGCTGCTCGTAAGGACGAGCGACGGACGCCTTCATCCGGTTGTTGCGGGCGACGTGCGCATCGTGACGCCGAAGCGAAGCACACCGAACGGTTCGGGCGCGGGCTTGTAGGAAGGTACAACCGCCAACTGAACTCGGCGGTATTGTCAGCGAAATCCGTGGGACATCACCAGGAGACACACATGAGCAACCTATCGACTATTGAAGAGCAGGTGATGGACCGAGGTGAGCCGATCACGGCCGATCAGGCGCGCGAGCTGATCGCGCTGCCGCACGTGGAGCTACCAACGCTAATCGAGCTGGCGCACCGCGTGCGGCTGCGCTACTGCGGCGAGGCGGTCGAAGTGGAGTCGTTGATTAGCGCGAAGACGGGCGGCTGTCCGGAGGACTGCGCGTTCTGCTCGCAGTCAGCGCGGTTCGACACGCAGATCGCGACGCATCCATTCCTCTCGACCAAGCTGGTGCTGGCATCGGCGAAGAGCTCGGAGGAGCTAGGAGCGACGCAGTTCTGCATCGTCGTCGCTGTGCGCGGCCCGGACCGGCGGCTGATGGACCAGGTGCTCGAGGCGACGGCAGCGATCCGGCGCGAGACGACGCTCGACGTGCATTGCTCGCTCGGTATTCTGACGCGAGAGCAGGCGCGCGAGCTGGCGCAGGCGGGCGTCGAGCGCTACAACCACAACCTCGAAACGGCGCGCAGCTTCTTCCCAACGATCGTCAGCACCCATACGTGGGAAGAACGCGAGGAGACGTGTCGCCTGGTGAAGGACGAGGGCATGGAGCTGTGCAGCGGCGGCATCTTTGGCATGGGCGAGTCGTGGGAGCAGCGGGTCGAGTTCGCCTGCGAGCTGCGCGCGCTGGGCCCGGCGGAGATCCCGCTCAACTTTCTCAACCCGCGGCCCGGCACGCCGCTGGGCGATCAGGAGCTGCTGCCGCCGCTCGATGCGATCCGCATCTGCGCGCTCTGGCGCCTCTTCTTCCCGCGCGAGACGATCCGTTACGCCGGCGGGCGCGAGGTGGTGCTGCGCGACTTGCAGTCGTTGGGGTTGCTTTCCGGGGTGAACGGGCTGATCATGGGCAACTACCTGACGACGACGGGCCGCTCGCCGGAGCAGGACCTGCGCATGCTGGATGACCTGGGCATGCCGCGCGCGCAAACGCACGAGCCACCTGCCGCGGTGCTGCCGTAGCATCCCTCACCCCGGCCCCTCTCCCTCTAGGAGAGGGGTGCTTCGGTCAGGCCGAGGCCGAACGATTCGGTACCCTAGGCACATGGCCGATTCGATCGTCGCTGTAATCGACGACCTGCTGTTTCAGTCGCGCGTCGCTGATCAAGCGCGGGCGTTGGGGTACGACGTGGCGATCGCCGACACAACTGTGGCGTTCGATGCGGCGATCGGCGATGGCGTTGCGCTCGTCGTCGTCGATCTGCACGTCAGCGGCATCGACTGGCGACGCGCGGTCGGCGATGCGCGCGAGCAGGGCGTGCCGGTGCTGGCGTTCGGGCGGCACACCGAGGCAGCGCTGCTACGCGAGGCGCGGGAGGCGGGCTGCGACCGGGTGGTGGCGCGCTCGACGCTGGTGGAGGAGCTGGCACAGCTGATCAGAGAGCTGGCGTCGTCTGGCACCGCGGACTGAGGTCCCCGCCGTCAGCCAGCAGGGCGGCAAGGGGGCCGTTCTCCCGCTCGAGCGAATCGCTAATGTTATACTCGAAGCGATGACTGCGCCAGCCACCACCGAATACGAAGTCGTCATCGGCATGGAGGTGCACGCGCAAATTCTGACGAAGAGCAAAATGTTCTGCTCGTGCGCTATCCCTCGCAACGACGCGCCCGCGAACACTCACGTCTGTCCCGTCTGCCTGGGGATGCCCGGCGTGCTGCCCGTGATCAACCGCCAAGCAGTCGAACACACGATCATGACGGGCCTAGCGCTCAATTGCACCATCCCCGAACGCGCGAAGTTCGACCGGAAGAACTATCACTACCCTGACCTGATGAAGGGCTACCAGATCTCGCAGTACGACCTACCGTTATGTAGAGCCGGAACGCTCGATATCGAGGTCGATGGCCGCACGAAGCGGATCGGCGTCCACCGCGTGCACCTGGAAGAGGACACCGCGCGCCACCGCCAGCGCACGAACGCGGCGGGCGAGGAATACAGCCTGATCGACGTGAACCGCTCCGGCCTGCCACTGATGGAGATTGTGTCGGAGCCAGATATTCGGTCGGGGCAAGAGGCGCGCGCGTACCTGACGAAGCTCCAGCAGATCCTGCGTTACGTGGGCGCGAGCCAGGCGAACATGGACGAAGGCAACATGCGCTGCGAGCCGAATGTGAGCATTCGCCCGTTCGGTCAGCCGGAGTTCGGCACAAAAGTAGAGCTGAAGAACCTGAACAGCTTCCGGGCGGTTGAGCTCGGCATCGACTACGAGGTCGAACGCCAGCGTGAGCTGATCGAGTCGGGGCAGCGCGTGGCGCAGGAGACGCGCGGCTGGCGCGAGGACGAGGGCAAGACGGTGAGCCAGCGCAGCAAGGAGGGTGCGGAGGACTACCGCTACTTTCCCGAGCCGGACCTGCCAACGCTGCACATCTCGAGCGAGTACGTGGAGGAGCTGCGCGCGAAGCTACCGGAGCTACCAGATGCCAGGTTGCACCGCTTCATGGAGCAGTACGGCCTGAGCGGCTACGAGGCGAACTTGCTCACCGCGACCCGTGCGAAGGCCGACTTCTACGAGGCGGCCGTTGGCACAGCCGGCCACGCCGCGGCTCAGCGAGCGAAGGCGATCGCGAACTGGATGCTGGGTGACTTTGCGAGGCTGATGAACGCCTCGGACATCGAGATCAGCGAATCGCGGGTACAGCCGAAAGACCTGCACGACTTGATCGTGCTCATCGAACGCGGCACGATTACTACGACGGGTGCGAAGACGGTGTTCGAGGCAATGTTCAACACTGGCAAAGCGCCCGAGGCGATCGTCCAGGAAGATGGCCTAGCCCAGATCAACGACGGTAGCGAGTTGAGCAGCGTTATCGAGAAGGTGATCGAAGCGAACACGAAGCCTGTCGCCGACTACCTGGGCGGTAAGGAGGAGGCGCTCAAGTTCCTGGTTGGGCAGGTGATGCGCGAAACGAGAGGTCGGGCGAAGGCCGACCTTGTGCTAGATTTGCTTGCAAATGAACTCGCGAAACGGTAAAAGCTTATTCCTTATACTAGTTCAGGGACTATGATATAATCCGGCTATGCAGTTGCTGAAGCTCGACTCAAGCTTCCTCAAGTGGTTCTTCCCCGGAATGCACATCAAGCGATGGCTGTTCCTGCTACTGATCGGGGTGGCGGTGATGGGGCTGGGCTTCGGCTACTTCCTGCGAGAGGTGTACCAGTCGTACATTTTCCCTGATTGGGCCTACTACGTCACCCTCCAGTTCTGGCCTCGCTACGTGCGTGGCGCGCTGTTCGTCGGGCTGAGCGTGGTGATCGTGCTGTTCGCGATCTGGCAGCTGAACCGATCGCTACTCTCGGCGTTCTTGCCACCGAGGCGCGACGAGAGTCTGGTGAACATCATCTATAACCACCGCTATCTGCGCCGCGGACCGAAGGTCGTCGCCATCGGCGGCGGCACCGGCCTGTCGACGCTGCTGCGCGGGCTCAAAGAGAGCACCGGCAATCTAACGGCGGTCGTCACCGTCGCGGACGACGGCGGCAGCTCGGGCCGGCTGCGCCGCGAGCTGGGCCTGCCGCCACCGGGCGACGTGCGCAACTGCATCGCCGCGCTGGCGGACGCCGAGCCGTTGATGACGCGCCTGTTCCAGCATCGCTTTAACGAAGGCGAGGGGCTGGAGGGCCATAGCTTCGGCAACCTGTTCATCGCGGCGATGAGCGACGTGACCGGCAACTTCGAGGAGGCGGTGCGCGAGACGAGCCGCGTCCTTGCGGTGCGCGGGCAGATCTTGCCCTCGACGCTGACGAACGTGACACTCTCCGCCGTCACGGAGGACGACGAGGCGATCCACGGCGAATCGCAGATTACGGAGCGCGGCAGCCGAATCAAGCAGGTGTTCGTGCATCCGGAAAACGCGCAGGCGAACCCGGACGCCATTCGCGCCATTCTCAGCGCCGACCTTATCGTTGTGGGGCCGGGTAGCCTCTACACCAGCGTGCTGCCGAACCTGCTCGTAGACGGTATCCGGCGCGCGATCGAAATGTCGAAAGCCGTCAAGGTGTACGTCTGCAACGTCGCGACGCAGCACGGCGAGACGGACTCATTCGCAGTGAGCGATCACTACAAAGCGATGTACGAGCACGTGCATGGTGGGCTGTTCCACTACGTGCTTGCGAACACGAACATCACGTCGAACGGTCTGCCGGAGGCGTGGCGCTCGGAGCCGGTGCGCATCGACTCCTCGCATGTCGACAAAGCAGCCGTGATCGGCGCCGACGTTGTGCGGGAGGATAACCGCTACCACCACGACCCGAAGAAGCTGGCGGAGGCGCTGATCCGCCTCTACTACCAGCGGCACGAACTAACGCAGCAGCCTCCGCGCAACGGCAAGGAGCGGGAACGCGAACAGGTGGCTGTCGTCTAAGCAACGACATAGGAGCGTATTGTGGCTTTTAGTGACTTTCTCAACCTGGCACAGCTACTGATCTCCCTCGTGCTGATTGTCGTGATCCTGTTCCAGAGCCGGGGCGGCGACATCGGCGCTGCGTTTGGCGGCGGTGGGGGCGGCGGCAGTTCGTACCGCACGCGGCGAGGCTTGGAGAAGACACTGTTTCAAGCAACGATCGCCCTCGCGATCATCTTCGTAGCTATTTCGGCGATCAGCGTCGTCTACACCTAACGCGTAGGCGCCTGGCAACTCGAAGAGCGCCAGCAATTCATGAGTATCCGCTACACCCCCCGCTGGCCGCTCCTGCTCGCGCTCATCCTCGGCGTTACGGCGGTCATCGGTCTCACGTACGCGACGACCAACAAAGCGGGCGACGCGCGGCCTAGCCAGGGCGGGCGCTACGTCGAGGGTGTGGCGGGCGCCGTATCGCAGGTCAACCCGCTTCTCACGATGAGTGACGCTGAGGACGACGTGGCGAAGCTGGTGTTCGCGGGGCTGGTGCGGCTGGGGCCCAAAGGGAACGTTCAACCCGATCTCGCGGAGGATCTACCGTCGATTGGTCCGGACGGCAAGACTTACACGTTTAAGTTGCGCCGCGGCCTGCGCTGGCAGGACGGCGTACGCCTCACGGCAAGCGACGTGATCTTCACGGTCAACACGATCAAGGATCCAGCCTTCGCGGGCGACCCACGCCTTGCCGATGTCTTTGCGGACGTAGAGGTGAACGCGCCGGATGACCAGACGGTGGTGATGACACTGCCCGGGCCATTCGCGCCGTTCCTGGCGTTCGCCACGGTTGGCATCCTGCCCCAACACCGGCTCTCCGGGCTCAACGCGGAGCAACTGGTCGCCTCACCGTTCTTCGAGCAGCCGGTGGGCAGCGGACCGTATCGCCTGCGCGAGCTGACGACGAGCGCGGCGAACCTCACTTCGTACGCGGACTATCACCTTGGGCCACCGCTGGTCGACACGATCGAGCTGCGCTTTTACCGCGACGACAGCCTGCTCTTCAAGGCGCTCCAGAACACCGAGATCGACGGGGCATTCTTCCACACGAGCCTACCACCAGAAAGCATTACGACCATCGACCAGAACGCGCAGTGGGTGCGACGTTCGCTGCACGGCACGACGTACAGCCTTATCTACCTGAATCCAGAACTGCCCGCGTTTCAGGACGAAAACGTGCGACATGCCCTGCAGCACGCCATCGACGAGAACGCGGTGATCAACGATGCACTTTCGGGACAGGGCCTGCCGATCGATAGCCCGATCGCGGCGGACCTGTGGGCATACGTGAGCTTCCCCGACTCGTACACATTCGACCGGAACCGTGCGGACTCGCTCATGGAGGACGCCGGGTGGACGCGCGGAGCCAACGGCTGGACGAACGACGGCGAGTTGCTAGGCTTTACGCTCGCGACGATCGATGACCCTGTGCAGCGGCGCATCGCGGACTCGGTCGCAGGACAGTGGCGGGCGTTCGGCCTGCAGGTCGAGGTGCAGGCGATAGGCGCATCGCAGTTCCGGGATGAAGTGCTCCAGCAGCACCAGTTCGAGGCCGTGCTCAGCACGATCCGACCATCTGGCCCGGACCCGGACCCGTACGCGTTCTGGCACAGTACGCAGGCGCTTGGCGGAGGGCTGAACCTTTCCGGCTTCTCCAACATCATCGTGGATCAGTTGCTGGAAAGCGCGCGACAGACGCCTTCCAGCGCGCAGCGAGCCGAAGACTACCGCGTGTTCCAAGATGTGTTCTCGCATGCGCTGCCCGCGCTGCTCCTGAACACGCCAACGTACCAGTACGTCGTCGCGTCCGACCTACAAGGGCTCGCGCCGGGCCTGCTCTTCTCGCCCAGTTCGCGCTTCTTCGATGTGCACCGCTGGTTCCTGGAGACCGCCTCGCCCAGCGACGGCGACAATGGCTGACGCACCGGCGATCATCACACTGACGACCGACTTTGGCCTCGCTGATTCCTACGTGGCGGAGATGAAGGG
>JBAROU010000074.1:0-9435 GCA_049642385.1 Dehalococcoidia bacterium
GGCCGGCCGCGATCCCGCGCGCGCGCAGCTCCGCCTTGCGGGCCGCGTAGGAGCCGATCTCCGGGTTCTCCGTGAGCGCCTCGACGCGCCGCGCGAGCTCCTCGCCGCAGCGCTGCGCGATCACCGCGCGGTCGAGGCCGGTGTCCTCGATCACGTCGTGCAGCACTGCGGTCGCGACGGTCTGCTCGTCGTAGCCGGCCTCGTGCAGCAGGCGGGCGGTGATCGCGGGGTGCTCGACGTCCGCCGCGGCGTTGCCGTTGGCGTTGCTGCGGTAGCTCTCGAGCGCGAGCGCCCAGGCACATTGCACGGCCTCCGAGCCGCGCGCGAAACCGGGCGGCTCGGCTAGTTGTTCCTGGGGAATGGTGGGGTCCATTGCGGCGATTGTGGGCCGTGGTGCCGCACAGCCCGTAACCGCAGTGTGAAGGAAACGCGGTAACGGGGAAGGGATGGTTGACCAAGCAATGATCATGCCGTACAATACCTAGCGTGACAGTAGGTATTGAAAGGGAGTCGATCACGACGACACGGAACACGCACATGCAGAACCCAACGCTCTCCACGACCACCGATCCTGCGCTCGACCCGCTGCAGCTGCTGATGGCGGAGGCCCGTAAGTGGCCCCTGCTCACGCCGGCGGAGGAGATCGAGCTGGCCAAGCGCCTCGAGCGCGGCGACCTCGCCGCCAAGGAGCGCATGGTCAACTCCAACCTGCGCCTCGTGATGTCGATCGCCCGCCGCTACCAGGGGCAGGGCCTCGGCATGGGCGATCTGGTCCAGGAGGGCACGCTCGGGCTCATCCGCGCGGTCGAGAAGTTCGACTGGCGCAAGGGCTTCCGCTTCTCGACGTACGCGACGCTGTGGATCCGGCAGTCGATCCAGCGCGGGCTCGAGAACAACGGCCGCACGATCCGCTTGCCGGTCCACGTCGGCCAGCGCGCCCGCAAGGTCGCGCGCACGCGCCGCGAGCTGACCGCGCAGCTGGGTCGCGACGCGACCGACGAGGAGATCGCCGAGGCGAGCGGCCTGCCGCTCGAGCTCGTGATCGAGGCCGCCAAGGCCGACCGCGAGCCGGCGAGCCTCGACGTGACGGTCGGCGACGAAGGCGAGACGCCGCTCGGCGCGCTGATCGCCACGGACGCTCCCGAGCCCGACGAGGAGGTCGCCGACACGCTCCGCCAGGAGGCCGTCCAGCGCGCGATCGCCGAGCTGCCCGAGAAGGAGCGCACGGTCATCCACCTCCGCTTCGGCACCGCCGGCGAGCCCCCGCAGACGCTCACCGAGATCGGCAAGCGCCTCGGCCTCAGCTCCACCCGCACCCGCGAGCTGGAGGAGCAGGCCTTGCGCCGGCTCTCCAACGAGAGCACGCTCATGGCGCTGCGCGAGGCGGCGTAGGAACCAGGTGGGGCCGCCGTTCGGCGGCCCCACTCAACTCTCTGTGAGAGTTATTCACTCTCTGCGTGACCTAGATTAGTCTCACGTGAATCGGTGGTATGACTTCTAGCACGCCTCTGAACACACCGTTTGCGGCGCAGAAGACTCCTCCTAGTCTTCTGAAGAGTGGGACGAGAACGTTTTCATCCGCTGCGATGCTTCTGATGCGGAGCGTTTCGTCCACTGTCGCCGTGCCTTCGGCGGTGCCACTGTATAGGCATCTTACAAAGCCTATGGCGGCTTCCACTAGGAATGCTGTGCCTACGAGAGCGAGTCGGATCGATCTTATGTTGGGTAGCGTCCCGTTGAATGAGACGTACCGGATATGCCATGGCAGTGTTTCTCTTAGTATTCTTGCGGTCCCGCCTCTGCAGTTTCTGACGTCGACTGCAGTGACGAAACCGGCTAGAGCACCTGCTGTCTTGGCTATGGTTCTGTGGAGGCTGAGAGTTCTTCTGACTTCACATACGATTTCGGCCGTTCTTTCTTCGTCTGTAAAGGTCAGGGCTCTCGAATCGGCTCTGACTCTGCCGAGTTCGCCTTCTAGCGGTCTCAGTTCGACGCCGCTGCTTGCGCTTGCGGTGGCTGCTCCCAGCACAAGCACGAGCGCTATCATCAAAGCTGACACCAGAAATTTGCCACTGTGTCGCATCTCGCTACTTCCTCGTTAAGGCTGGTTATCCAGCCGTATTCTCGGTCGGCGTGCGATCGGATTACCTGCACCTGCGTTAGCTCGCGCTTGGTGCAGGTGGGGATCTCACTGATCGGCCACCTTACTCGGGCCTAAGCCCCGCGCGTCCGTGTACGCGTGCTCGCTGTGTAGTTGGCGTCCCTCCTTCCCCCACCGTCGTGGCCAGCCGGCCTGGACGGTTACTTATGCTCGCGTTGTCATTGGGTCTTGCGCACCCCGCGATGGCAGCCACGAGCCTGCACCCAGCCTATCAGACTGGAAACTAGAGTGTCAATAATAATTAATGGAGAATTGGTCGACGAGAAACCGGCAAGCTAGGCGCGTTCGCGACTTGCATCGAGAGCCAGCTGCGTCTATGGTGGCTAGTAGTCAGAAAAAAGGAGTATTGGTGCGAGCGTGTGAGGTTCGGCTGTGGTTGTGCTTGGCTGTCGGGCTGACGGCGGTCGCGATCGGTTCGGTTGGTGCAGGCGCAGCATTGCCGGACGGGCGCGGTTACGAGATGGTCTCGCCTCCCGACAAAGCTGGGGGGGACGTGATCTCCGATGGGACGCGTACGCGCGCCTCCGTGGACGGATCTGCTGTCGCGTTCGTGTCGCTTGCCGGCTTTGGTGACATCGCCGGAACCGGCATCGCTGCTGAGTACCTCGGCCGCCGCAACGGACCACCTGACACGCGCGGCTGGACGACCCACGGCATCCTTCCCAAGGTCGATCCGCTCTCACCGAATGCCGCCAGCGCGTCGATGGACACCTTCTACATGGGGGATTTCTCCGACGATCTCTCGTCGGGTGTCCTGCGCACGTTAACCAATCTGTCGGGCGATCCTAACCTCGACCTGGTTACGAATCTCTACCTGCGGGCGGATCTTCTGAGTGCAGGGGCAGGCTCGTATGTGCTGGTCAGCTCCTGCCCCATATGTATCGCGCCGCTCTCGTTCGTAGGCAATCCGAGCTTCGCCGACGCGACGCCCGACTTCGGCCAAGTGATCTTCGAGTCCCGCTACAAGCTCGTCGACGAAGCGCCGGCGAGCGGCACGAAGCTGTACGAGTGGGATCACGGCGCGCTTCGGCTTGCCGGCATCCTGCCGGTCTCCGAGGGCGGGGGCGCTGCCCCCAACTCGATCGCGGGCGCGGGCGTCTACACGCTGAATGTGCTGTCGGACGGGTCGGACGGGCACTCGCGGATCTTCTTCCGCGTCAGTACGGGCCGTCTGTACATGCGCGTCGATCACGCGGCCACCGTGCAAGTGGACGCCTCCGAGAACCCCACGCCAGGCATTGAACAACCGAGCCGCTACGAGATCGCGAGCGTGGACGGATCGAGGGTGTTCTTTACCAACCCCGCTCAGCTGACGGCCGATGACGGCAGCGGCCTGTACATGTACGACGCCACCCTGCCCGACACGGATCCGGCCAATCTCTCCCTCGTGTCAGTGGACAGCGATCTGTCGGACGGGGGTCCCGATGTGTCGGGAGTGCTCGGAGCTAGTGACGACGGGAGTTACGTATACTTCATGGGGCGCGGTCGCCTGGTGCCTGGTCAGCCGAACGTTCCCGACAGCGACAAGATCTATCTTTGGCATGCCGGAGTGGTCAGCTATGTCGGAGCGTTGACGAACGCGGCCGACGTGGGACTCAACCGCCTCGGCACCGACTTCGGTACCGGCCGTCTCGGTTCCCGTGTTTCGTCGGACGGTCGCCACCTCCTCATCACCGCGCACAGCGGCGTGGGGCTGACCGGCTACGACCATGGATCGGCGTGCGGTTCAAGCGGCGGCGAACCCTGCACCGAGGTCTATCTCTACGACGTCTATACCGATTCGCTCGTCTGCGCCTCGTGCAACCCGAGTGGCGCTACCGCAACATCTGACGCGAGCTTCTCGCTCACCACGGGCCGAGGTGGGTCGCGCGTTACGTCGCACCTCGTGCACGCGCTCTCGTCGGACGGTTCGCGGGTCTTCTTCACCTCTGGTGAGCGGCTCGTACCGCAGGATCGGAACGGCAAGGCGCGAGATGCGTATGAGTACGAGGCCGCGACCGGTCAGATCCATCTCATCTCGAGCGGCAACAGTCCTGATGGCTCCTACTTCCTGGACGCCAGCGAGAACGGCGACGATGTGTTCTTCACCACACGTGAGCGCCTCGTCGGATGGGACGTCGACAACAGCTACGACCTCTACGACGCCCGCGTCGGGGGTGGCTTCCCTGAGCCGCGGCAGGCGGCAGTGGAGTGTTCCGGCGATGCCTGCCGCGGGCCTCTGGGCATCCTGCCCGGTATCGCCGCACTGCCAACGGGTGGGTTCGTGGTCGGCGCCCAGAATGTGGAAAGACGATCGCGCGTGCACGCGAAGCGGTGCGGCAGAGGCAAGGTGCGCAAGCGCGTCAACGGCAAGGTGACGTGCGTCAAGCGCAAGAAGCAATCGAGCCATCGTGGTGCGCCTCAGAGGCCCCATTCGAAGAGGGGTGCCAAATGAGCCTGGCGCGGCGGTGTCGATCACACTTGCGGCTGATTGTGGGGCTCATAGGGGCGCTGCTGATGATCTCGGGCACCGCGTACGCGGGTCCGGTGGTCGACATCATGTCCACCGCGAACTCGACCGCTGCGCCTGGTGGCACTTTGGACTACTACGTGTGGATCGGGAGCGTGGGTGACGAGCCCACGTCGGACGAGATGACGGTCGTTGCGACGTTGCCGTCCGGCGTCGTTGCGAACTCTGCAGTCGACTGGTTGTTCACCGGTTGGGACTGTGACTCGTTTACGACCTATCCGGCGTCTGTCGTGACTTGCAAGAACTCCGCTCCCGCTGACCCAAAGGATCTGGCGACACGCAATGGCGAGATTCTCATCTCAACAGACGTCGATCCCGGGGCATCAGGCGTGTTGACGGCGTTGTTCGACGTGACAGGCGGTGGTGCGCCTTCAGCCAGCACGGCAGATCCGACCACGATCACTGCAACGCCTCCGGGCTTTGGGATCGACGCCTTCGATGGGCAGGTAACTGCGAATGCATCGGCTGATCCCTTCACACAAGCAGGTGGGCATCCGTACGCGGCGTCGACCGCGATCCTCTTTAACACGATCACCAACCCCAATCCGTTCAAGGGTGCGACGTGGCCGGTCGAGGCAGTCAAGGACATCCAGGTCGAGCTGCCGCCGGGACTGGTGGGTGACCCGACAGCGACGGGCGAGTCGCGCTGCACGCTGGAGCAGCTTGCGAACTCCGAGGGAGTCGTCGCTAAGCCGTTCTGCCCGCCGGGATCCCAGGTCGGCGTCACGACGCTGCTCGTGGCGGACGCTCAGGTCCTGACACATCCAATGCCCGTCTTCAACATGGTGGCGCCGCCTGGTGTACCGGCTCGCTTCGGGTTCAATGTTGCGGGCACGGTCATCACGCTCAACGCGGCGTTGCGCAGCGATGGCGACTACGGTCTGAGCGTCAACGTCCAGAACGTGTCCGAGGGTCTCGCTGCCGTCGGCACGGTGTTGACGTTTTGGGGTGTCCCGTCAGATCCGAGCCACAACCTCGAGCGGGCCTGCCCGGGGCAACAAGGACCCGCTGAGGGCGGCCCGTCCTGCACGACCGAGCTCCCACAGCGCGCCTTCCTGCGCAACCCGACCTCGTGCACGGCGCCGGGGCAGGGGCTGGAGACGACCGTCCGGGTCGACTCGTGGACAGATCCGGGTGACTTCGTCTCGGCGAGCTTCACGACGCACAACCCGCCGGCGTTCCCGTTCCCGCCGGATCAGTGGGGCACAGCCCAGGGCACGACCGGTTGCGATCAGGTGCCCTTCGAACCTTCCCTTTCCGGAGCACCGACGGTCGGCAAGGCCGGCGCCCCGTCCGGCTTCACGTTCGACCTGTCGCTGCCGCAGAGCGACGATCCCGACCGGATCGGGACGGCCGATCTCAAGAAGGCGGTCGTGACGCTGCCGGTCGGGTTGCGGGTCTCGCCCTCCGCGGCCGCGGGCTTGGGAGCTTGCGCGCCGGAGCAGATCGGGCTCCACTCGACGGCGGACGCGACGTGCCCCGGCTCGTCGAAGGTCGGCACGATCGAGATCGACACGCCGCTGCTCGACGATCCGCTCACCGGCTCGATCTACCTGGCGAAGCCGCACGACAACCCGTTCGGATCGCTGTTGTCGATCTACCTCGTGGCGAAGGGCCCCGGGTTGATCGTCAAGCTGCCCGGCCGGGTTGATGCTGATCCGTTGACGGGTCAGCTGTCGGCGACGTTCGACGACAACCCGCAGCTGCCGTTCTCCAACCTCCACCTGGAGTTCAACGGCGGTCCGCGGGCTCCGCTCGTGAATCCGCCGACGTGTGGCACCTACACGACACATGCCGTCCTCAGCTCGTGGAGCGGGGCGACGGTCGCTTCCGACAGTCAGTTCGCGATCAGCCGGGACGGCAACGGGACGCCGTGCGCGGCCGCGCAGTTCTCGCCCGACTTCAGCGCGGGTGGGTCGAGCACGGTGGCGGGGAAGCACACGACGTTCCACCTGCGCCTGGCGCGTGACGACGACGACGAGGAGATCGACTCGCTCAGCGTCACGACGCCGACCGGCCTGCTCGCGAAGGTCGCCGGGGTGCCGCTGTGCCCCGCAGACAAGGCGAAGGCCGGTGCGTGCGAGGAAGCGTCTCGCATCGGCGATGTGCTGACTGGCGCGGGCGCGGGCACCAATCCGTTCTTCCTGCCGGGTCGCGTCTACCTGACGGATGCATACAAGGGCGGTCCGTTCGGGCTTTCGATCGTCGTGCCGGCGGTGGCGGGTCCGTTCGACCTGGGCACCGTCGCCGTGCGGGCGTCGATCCAGGTCGACAAGCGCACCTCGCAGTTGAAGGTCGTCTCCGATCCGTTGCCGCGGATCCTCGAGGGGATCCCGCTGCAGGTCCGCGACATCCGCGTCTCGATCGACCGCTCGGCGTTCATGATCAATCCGACGAGCTGCCTGCAGAAGCAGGTCACGGGCTCGGTCACGTCGACCGCCGGGACCACGGTCGGCGTGGCCGATCGCTTCCAGGTCGGCGGTTGCAGGCAGCTGAAGCTGCGCCCGAGGCTGCGGATCGTCGTCGGCTCGAAGGGCCACACCCGGCCCGGGTCCTCGACGCCGTTGACGGCGAAGCTGACGCAGACGCCGGGTCAGTCGAATTTGAAATCGGTGTCGGTGACACTGCCACTCTCACTCAACGCGTTGTTGCCGGTGGTGAACGAGGCTTGTACGCAGGCGGAGTTCGATGCGGGCAATTGCGAGAAGGCACGGACCGGCAGTGCGGTGGCGGTGACGCCGTTGCTCGATGAGCCGTTGGAGGGTTCGGCGTATTTCGTGAAGCGAGCGACGGGCAAGGGTCTGCCGAACCTCGTCGTCGCGCTGCGCGGCCAGGTCGACTTCGACCTCGTCGGGACGATCAAGATCCCGGGCGGGACGCGCTTGAGCACGCGCTTCAGCGCGCCGGACGTTCCGATCGAGAGCTTCTCGTTGAAGCTCGCAGCCGGCAAGGACGGTGCGCTCGGCGTCGCCGAGAACCTCTGCACCAAGAAGTCCAGGCGCGGCAAGGCGCAGATCGTCTTCCGCGGGCAGAACGGCGCCGTGGTGCGCGCCGATCGGCGCCTCCACGTGCGCGGCTGCAGGACGGGCACAAGCTCCTCGCGTCGCTAGCGGAGCGAGCGGGGGGATGGGAATGGGGCGGCGCCGCGCCGGCGCCGCCCCACCTCCTCCGATCGTCCGGATACGGACACCTCTGACGTGCGGAGCTGGCGCGCCGATGCCTGCTGCGCCGCTATAAGGAGGAGCGGATGATGCGGGACGGAGCATCGAGGGAGACGCGCCCCGCATGAGGTGGCTTGCGCGTCTCGCGGTCCGTGCTCCGCGTCTCGTGCTGGGCGCCTGGGCGCTCGTGTTCGTCGTCGCCCTGTTGCTTGCGCCGAGCACGCGCGACCAGCTGCACGAGACCGACCTGCGCATCCCCGGCTCGGACTCCGCGCACGCGCTGGAGCTGACGCGCGAGCAGTTCGGCGGCACGATCGCGATGGCGATCCTGCTGAAGGGACCGCCGCAGCTGGTGGAGCAGCGAGGGCCGCAGATCGTGCGCGCGCTCGATCGTCTCGACGGCGTCGAGGTGTTGAGCCCGTGGGCGATCGGCGGCGCGCGCGTGTTGCGCGAGCCGCCCGGCGAGGCGCTGCTGACGGTGCGCGTGACAAAGCCGTTCAAGGAGATCTCCGACGTCACGACCCCGGCGGTGGAGCGGACGCTCGCGCGCACGGTGCCGCCCTCGATGCGCGCGGAGCTGACGGGGCTCGCACCGCTGATGCGCGCGATCAACGAGACCTCGCTCGAGTCGCTCGACAACGGCGAGAAGATCGCGCTCCCGATCCTCTTCGTGATGCTGCTGCTGATCTTCCGCAGCCCGCTCGCGGCGCTCGTGCCGGCGCTCGCCGGCCTGCTCGTGACGCGCGTCGGCACCGCCCTGGTCGGCCTGATCGCGCGCGGAATCGACGTCGACGCGCTCGCGCTGAACATGCTGACGATGATCGGGCTGGCGCTCGGCGTCGACTACTCACTGCTCGTCGTCTCGCGCTTCCGCGAGGAGCTGGCGGCGGGCAGGGCGGTCCCCGAGGCGATCGAGCAGGTTGTCGCGCGCGCCGGTCGCACGGTGCTGTTCGCCGGCACGGCGCTGGCGCTGGGGATGCTGGGCGCCTTGCTGATCGCACCCGGGGCGCTGCTCGTCTCCGCAGCGATGGGCGTGATCGTGGCGACGCTGATGGCGATGCTCGTCGCGTTGCTCGCGATGCCGGCGGGGCTGGCGCTCCTCGGGCCGAACGTCAACCGCTGGCAGTTCGGCGGGGCGCGCGGCGAGAGCCCGTGGGTGCGGATCGCCGAGCGCGCGTTGCGCAGGCCCGGCGTGGCGGCCTTCTTCGTGCTGCTGCCGTTGATCGTGCTGTCGGTCCCGGCGCTGGCGCTCGACACCGGTCCGCCGAGCGTTCAGAACCTTCCGGACGACAATGCCGCGCGCAAGAGTTACGAGACCTTCGAGCACGACCGCGGCGCCGGGTGGGCCGCGCCGTTCGAGGTCGTCTTCCACACGCGGGGCCCGATGACGGCGACCGCGCGCCTGGCGGGGCTCGAGCGCTTCCAGGAGCGCGTCAGCCGTCTCGGCGGCGTGGAGGCCGTGATGGGTCCGGCAGCGCTCGGCGACCAGGCGGAGGTGCTGCGCAGCATCACGCGCAGCGCGCTCGACACCGCCTCGCCGCTCTCGCGCTTGGAGCGCGGCCTGCGGCGCGCGGCGAACGGCACCGGCGAGCTGAGCAACGGCC
>JBAROU010000078.1:0-4716 GCA_049642385.1 Dehalococcoidia bacterium
GGTGGAGGTTGGAGAACGGCAGCTGCGGGTTGTCGTCGAACGTCGCCGACAGCTGACCCGTCAACGGATCAGCATCAACCCGGCCGGGCAGCTTGACGACGATGCCCGGGCCGCGCGCGACCAGATACAGCGACAGCAGCGAGCCGAACGGGTTGTCGTGCGGCTTCGCCAGGTAGATCGAGCCGGTGAGCGGATCGTTGAGCAACGGCGTCTCGATCGTGACAGTGCCGATCTTCGACGAGCCGGGGCACGTCGGATCGGCATCCGTGCCGATGCCGATCGCCGCCGGCGCGCACGCACCGAGCCCCGAGGCCGACGGCGGCGAGACCCGCAACCCGGCCGGCAGCGTCACGACCGCCTTCTTGAGATCGGCCGTCCCGATCCGGTCGGGATCGTCGCTCTGCGGAACCGTCAGATCGAAGTCGAAGCCAGACGGTGCGTTCGCCTTCGCCAGCTGCGGCGTGGCCGCGAACGTCGGCGCGAACGGGACGTCCTCGCACCCGGTCGTGCCCTGCACCGCGCCCCACTGATCCGGCGGGAACGGGAACGCCGGCGGGTTGTGCGTCGTGAAGCTCGCCGAGACGAAGTCACCCGGATCTGTCCACGAGTCGACTCGCGCCGTGGTGGTGAAACCCTCACCGGGCGCAAGGCAGCGCGTCGGATTGCGCAAGAACGCCTTCTCGGGCAGGTCCGTCGTGCACGACGGGCCACCCTCGCCAGCCGGCAGCTCGCCCGGACACGAGCGCATCGGGTCATGGCGCCGATCGGCGGGCACGCCCCAGAACGTCAGCTCCGTCCCGGCGATCGCAAGACCCTCCGAGATGTTCTTGACGTTGACGGACAGGCCGTAGTCCGTGCCGCTGCGCAACGCCGCGTCGAGCGTGACGATCGTGCCCGACACGTTGAAGCCGAAGCGCGCAGGGACGTCCGCGGGCGGCTGCATGTTGTAGACCGGGATGGCGTTGCCGAGCATGTAGCCGGTCGTGCCCGCAGCCGCGAACACCTTGACGACGCCGACCTGCGAGCCCGCGGGACACAGCGGCTTGGCCACCGTGAACTCCGTGTTTGCGAGCTGCGGGAGCGAGCAGCGCGAGTCGCCCGTCACCTCGGGGTTGCCGACCAATCCCGGCGGCAGGTCGACGAGCACGTTCTTGACCGGCTCGATCGGCCACGTCTGCCCGGTCTCCGGACGCGGGTTGTTGAACGTGTTGAAGAAGATCGCGGTGCTGATCTCATACGGGTGCCCGCCCGCCTGCGTGTAGGGATCGCCGGCTGCGTTGGCCGTGACCTGGCCATCGAAGGCCTCGACGCCGAAGTCGGGCAACGTCGGCGTGATGTTCACCGTGCGGACGGTCGAGTCGTCCGCCGCGCCGCCACCGGTGATCGCGAACGTGCTGGTGAGATCGCCGGACGCACCGGGATCGACGTTCACCTCCAGGAAGATCAGCGAGTTGCGGGAGCCGGGATCGTTCGGGATCGTCGGCAGCGTCGGATGGCACTCCACATCCGTGCCTCCGTACGTGGTGAAGCTGTCGCAGTCCCAGCCGTGGGCCAGGAAGTCGAATGCGAACGAGGACGTGAGCCCGGCCGGAAGCGTGATGCTCAGCACCTCGTTTCCGTTGGTCGGCTCGTCGCCGATGTTCGACACCCACACGAAGTAGTCGAGCGCCGCGCCCGGAGCTGCCGTGGTGTCGCTGTTGGCGTTGACCTCGAGCACCGGCGCCGCCGCCGCAACCGCGACGGCGCCGAGCAGGAAGGCCATCGTCAGCCCGAGCCCGAGGATCGCGCGCCGCAGACGGCGCGTCCTGTCACCTTGCATGATCGTCCCTCTCGTCTCGCGCCGCGGGCTCACTTCGCCCTCCTCTGGGCCCGGCTCTGCTTGCTCTTGTGGTGCGGCTTCTTCACGCAGCGGACCTTGCCGTTGACGCGCCGGCGCACCTTGCCCTTCTTGCACTTCTTGGCCGGTTTCTTCGGCGCGGACTTGACGTTGTCGTTGCCCTGGAAGAACGTCTGGCTCGGCGGTGCGATCACCGACGGCGGGTCGATGAGCGGCCCGCGACATGCGTCGCCGGTGCACTCGATCAGGACCGGCGGCTCAGGCAGACCGCCGCCCACGCGCGCGTCGTACGCGTCGTAGGAGTTGTCGACATCCCAGCGCGACAGCCGCTCGCGCGTCACGAAGAAGATGTCGTCGCCCTCGGCGCTCGCGTCGAGGAAGAAGCTGTCGCCCGTGTCCTTCCCGGACGAGATCAGGTGTGCCTGGTCGCTGGCGACGTCGTACTCGTAGACGTCGCGTTTGCCGTTCTCGTCTCCCTGCACGAGCCGCTCAGCAGTCGTGAAGAACACGCGCGCGCCGTCGTCGGAGAGTGCGTGGCTCAGATGCGTGGTCGGCCCGGCCGCGCCGCGACCGGTGAAGAGCACGAAGCTCGCATCGGTCGTCGCCGGCGCGCCGCTCGGATTGCACGAGGCGCACGCGAGCGCGTCCGTATCGGCGCTGTAGATGTAGATCTCCGTGCACGAGCCGTCGCTGGTCAACGTCCCGCACTCCGGGTTGTCCAGCGTGTGGTCGTAGCCGGTCAGCCCGTCGCCCTTGCTCGCGGTGAACACGAGATGACGTCCGTCGGGCGTCGTGCGCGAGCCGAGCGACTGGGTGCCGGCCTGCCCGCCGAGCGCGTTGACGAGTGAATCGAGACCGCCGCGCAGGTCGCCGATGTAGGTCGTCGTGCCGTTATGCCACAGGTAGAGGCCGACGCCTTGCACCGTGGGCCCACCGGACACGAGCTGCCCGTTCGCCGTGAAGTACACGTAACTGCCGTCGTCGCTCACGCCGAACACCGTCGCGACACCGTCGGTCGAGGCAAGCTCGTTGTCGATCGAGATGCGTGTGAGGTTGTGCGGATCGCTCGCCGGCAAGCTCGCGTCATAGCGATAGAGGTCGGCGAGTCCGTTGTCGTCGTCGTCGGTCAGCTTCTCGCTCGTCGAGAGGTAGACGACCGAGCCATCTACGTTCGCCGACCAGTAGTGCGCCGGCTGGGTCCCGCCTGGGTCAGGCGCGGGATCGGGAGTGCCGTTGCCACCGCACGTCAGGTCTCCGGCGCAGTCCGTGCGCTCGGAGGCGCTCACGAGCTCCGTCGTCGCGGCGTTCTCGCGCATGTAGAGCGGACCGTCGCCGCTTTCCGTGGTGAAGAAGATGCGCGAGCCGTCCTGCGACATGACGCGCGGGGTGAAGCGCGAGCCTTGCGGTCCGCTGCCCGCGAGTGAGCGCGGCGCAACGGTCCCGCCCTCGCTGACGGGCAGGATGCCGACGAGGCGCAGGGTCCCGTGGTCCCACTCGTAGAGCTTCTGCAGCCCGCCGGTGGCACCGAGCACAAGGTTGTAACGAGACTCGAAGAGGATGTGACCCATGTCGTCGGTGAAGCCGACGAGCTGCGGGTTGATGCCCGAGAAGGGCAGGGCGATCGGCGACGAGCACAGCGGGCACTCGCTGATGGTCACGTACGACCCGGCCCCGGGTGTGTTCAGATCGGTGCGCAGGTAGAGGTTCGGAACCTGCCCAAGGTTCGGGTCGCCGCTCAGATTGGTGATCGTCTTGAGGAGGCCGTGCGTGAAGTCGCTCGAGAAGTCGCCGACGTACTGACTGTCGGCGCTCAGGATCGCGAGGTCGACGCTCAGCGGCTCAAGCTTCGGGAACAGTCCGTGCGTCGACCACCCGTTCGACCCCGCGGCCGCGTCGCGGCGGCTCATGTACTCGACAGCGATGCCGGTGCCGGACGTGTCGCCGAACCCGTTCAACGATGCGAATGCCAACGCGTCTCCGTCAGCAGCGGCGCGTGTGCGGACGGGATACGCCATAACCTCGCCGCCCCGCTTGTCCGGCGGTGAGACCATCTCGTAGGCGCGTCCGTCCGGCAGCGCGGCCGACGTGGCGGCAGGCAGCGCGCACGCGATGACGGAGGCGAGCAATGCCACGCAGCACGCGCGCATCGTCGCGAGTCTTCCCAAAGTCAGCACCACATCTCTCCTCTTCGTGTGCTAGCGACCGCGGCGATCATAAACGCGCGTGGCTCTTGCGTGCAAACAGATACGTACGAGGGCAGAGATGTTCCAATTTTATCTATATTTACTTCTCTTCAGTGTGTCTCTTACCTTATTTCCGCTCTTTGAGACAGAGGCCGCCGGGCGCTCGGCCGACACCGCTTCACCACGTCCAACAACCCCCTCCACGCGTTGACAGCCGCGTTCATCTGAGCGTATAGTCGGGCCAGGTCGCAGGTCGCATCTGGGGGAGCTGCTCCATCGACGGAGCTGCACAGGAGCACTCGACTCGGCTCGACCGCGGAGGCGTGCGGAGCCCTCGCCACCCGGCGCAGCGGCTCGGCACCGACATACGAAGGGGGACGCCCACCACGCAGCGCGGGCGCGTGCCACAGCGCGCGCACCGTGACGACAGGCGGCCGTGGTCGCAACGGCACCGCAGCTCACCGTGCACCGCACGGCGCATACCCATCGGCCACGAACCTCGTGGCTCAACCAAAAGGACACATCTAATGCGTTTCAGCAAGATCGTTCTCGGCATGCTTGCCGCGATGGTCGTGCTCGCCTTCGGCGCCAGCAGCGCTTTCGCGAGCAACGGCGCGGAAATCAGCCCATCTGGCGCCAACGTCGCCACTTCTAGAGCGCTTACATTTACAGACGAAGCCGAAGGCTTCTCCATAG
>JBAROU010000081.1:0-16494 GCA_049642385.1 Dehalococcoidia bacterium
CTACTACTTCGGGCAGGTGATGGCGGCCACGATCACCAAGCTGACCGGCATTCTCCCCGAAGTCGCCTACAACCTGGCGGTCCCGCTCTTCTTCTCCCTCGCGGTCGGCGCTACGTACTCGCTTGCCTACAACCTGGCAGAATCGACGCGGCGCTTCTACCGCCGTCGCGCCGAAGGCACGCGCATCGGGCCGGCCGGGCCGATCCTGGCCGGCTTCGCAGCGGTGCTGTTGGTGATGGTCGTGGGCAACCTGGGAGGCGCCCGACAGCTCATCGACGAGCTCTCCATGGTGTCGCCGTGGCACGTCGACGCGCCGCTGCTTGGCGGGTTCGTCGGCAGCCTGGGCGGGCTCAAAGCCGTGATCTTCGACGGAGCGAACCTGAACCTGCCGCTCGACTGGTACTGGGGCCCGAGCCGGATCATCGCGGCGCCCGAAGGCCAGCCAGGCCCGATCACGGAGTTCCCGTTCTTCACGTTCCTCTTCGCCGACCTGCACGCCCACTTGATGGCCATCCCGTTTGCGATCACGTCCCTCGCCGTCGGGTTTGGCCTCGTGCTAAACGCGACGCGCTTACTGAAGGAGAAGCCGCGCTATCGCACCTGGGCGGGTTGGGGCTTCGTCGCCGCGCTCGGGTTCATCGTTGGCGCGCTGCGCTGGATCAACTCCTGGGACTACCCGCCGTTCCTCCTAATGGCCGTCGTCGCGGTCGTGATCTCCGAGCGAACGCTAGAGGGGCGCTTCAGCTGGCCGATGCTCGGTCGCGCGGCGCTCAAGTCGGTCGCGGTCGGGGCGCTCTCGATCGCGCTCTTCCAGCCGTTCCAGGCGCACTATGAGCTACCCGCGACGGGCTTCCACCGGCTGCTCCAGCGCCAGACATCGCCGTTCCACCAGTACGTGGCTCACTTCGGGGTGTTCCTCTTCCTCGCTGGCGGGTTCGTCGCGTTTCTCGTTGCGCGCATGACGCGTCGAATCGGGACGTTGTCGTTCCTGCGCCGCCTCACAGTGGCCTTCGTAGGCGCGATGGTCGTCGCCTCGCTGATCGTCGGGCTGATCGGGCCGGTCTTCGACGCGCTGCCGGTGTCGGTGACGTTCACCAACTTCTCGGCTGGTTCGTTCCTGCGCGATACGTGGTCGGCGATCTTCGAGCCGCTGCCCGGCGCGAACTTCCTGTCGCCGTCGACGGACGACAGCGGCGCCCGTTATTCGACGCCTGTGGTCGGGTTCGCCCTGTTCGGCCTTGCGCTGCTGGGCCTGCTCGCTTGGGCCGGGATGCGTCGGCTGCGCGGCGACGGCGCGGTCCGGCTCTACGTCCTAAGCATGCTGGCGCTCGCAATGGTGCTTAGCGCTGGCGTCGAGATCGGCACACTGGATGAAGACATCCAGCGGTTGAACACAGTGTTCAAGTTCTATCTCCATGCCTGGGTCTTGCTCGCGGTGGGCGGCGCGTTTGGCGCATGGTACCTGCTCGATGTCGTACGGCCGAAGGTGCCGGTGCGGGCGCCCCGCATGCAGTTCAGGGCGGCGCACGCGTACACCGCTGCGTTTGGTGTCGCTGCGACGGCGCTGTTCGTGGCTGCGCTGGTCTACCCGATCGTGGCGACGCCGCAGCGGGTGAAGGACCGCTGGTTCAATCCTCAGGGCGCCACGGAGGCGGTGAACCCGAAGACGAACGACGGCCTTGCATACATGCTGAGCGGCATCCACCCGGACCAGAGTGGAGAGATACGCCTCGCCGACGACTACGGGGCGATCCAGTGGCTGCGCCATAACGTGGAGGGCTCGCCGGTGATCATAGAAGCGGTGACGACGCCGACGCGTCTCTACGGATGGGGCAACCGGATCAGCATCAACACCGGGCTACCCACGGTGGTGGGCTGGGACCACCACCAGCGGCAGCAGCGCGGCACGTTTAGCACCATGGTTGACGAACGCCGCGAAGAGGTGCGTAGTTTCTACACCACGACCGACGTCCTCAGCGCGCAGCAGACGCTCAAGCGCTACAACGTGCATTACGTGATCGTGGGCGAGCTGGAGCGGTTGTACTTCCCTCAGGAAGGCATCGGCAAGCTGGAGCGTGGGCTCGGCGGCATGCTGCGCCGGGTGCATCGTTCGGGCGGGACAGCGATCTACGAAGTGCACTTCAGCGATACGCCGCTTGTCGCGGCAGGATCTTGAAGAAGCCCCGGACAGTTTCCTTGACGGGCGCGACGCGACGATGTAATCTGAACGCGGTTCATAGCTGCGGGAGCTGGGGGCTCCTTCGAGGAAGGCCCGGCTGAGAGGCTCCACCACCACCCTGGAGCGACCGCGATACCTGATCTGGGTAATGCCAGCGTAGGGAATGTGCGAACGAAGACCCGCCCTCCCCGCCCGCGAATCGTTCCGCTCCCCGCCAGCTTCGCTCCCCGCTAGGCCCGTAGCCCGATGGGAGATGGTGAGGTGAGGCCCCGTGTCCCCGTCGCCCTCACCATCGCCGGATCGGACTCGGGCGGCGGCGCCGGTATTCAAGCCGATCTGAAAACGTTCTCCGCCCTCGGCGTCTACGGCGCTTCTGCCATCACGGCCATCACTGCCCAAAACACCCAGCAGGTCACGGACGTCCTGGAGCTCCCGCCCGGGCTCGTCGCTGCGCAGATCGACGCCGTCGTCAGCGACATCGGCGTGGACGCCGTGAAAACCGGCATGCTCGCCAGCGCGGCGATCATCGAAGCGGTCGCGGCGAAGGTGCGCGAACACGCTCTCGCACCGCTCGTTGTCGATCCGGTGATGGTCGCCAAAAGCGGCGATCGGTTGTTGCGCGAGGACGCGATCGACGCCCTTCGCACGCAGCTCCTACCGCTCGCGACTGTCGTCACGCCAAACGTGCCCGAGGCCGAGGTGCTCGTTGGGCACACGATCGCCTCGTGGGAAGAGACGCGCGAGGCGGCGCGGGAGATCGTCGCGCTGGGCGCGCAGGCGGTCGTGCTCAAGGGCGGCCACCGCGAGGGGCCGGCGACCGACCTGTTCTACGATGGCGTGAGCTTCCGCGAGTACACCGCCGTGCGCGTCGAGACGACGAGCACGCACGGCACCGGCTGCACGTTCGCGTCTGCGATCGCGGCATCGCTGGCCAAAGGCAGCGATCTGCGCCCGGCGGTCGCGGCGGCGAAGGCGTACGTGACGAGGGCGTTGCAATCGGCGTATCCCCTGGGGCACGGCCACGGGCCGGTACACCACTTCTTTCGTTACTGGCAACCCAAGCTGTACGACGCGTCGTACGTAGAGGACGAATGCTGATGCTGCTCATCTTCGGCACGCTCGCGGTCGCGCTCATGCTCGTGATGTACGCGCTGGAAGACCGCTCTCATTGGTTCGTGCTTGGCTTCGCGCTGGCGAGCGGCGCGGCCGCCGTGTACGGGATGCTGATCGAGGCGTGGCCGTTCGCGGTCATCGAAGCGGTCTGGTCGCTCGTTGCCCTGCGCCGTTGGTGGCTGCGACGAACGACTGTCGAGATGACCGCCCGTGCCGCGTAATCGATTGGAGGAGAGATGACGGAGACGACACCGAACCTGGGCGTGCGCCTGCCGGACGACTGGGGCATCCAGCCCGTGCCGCCCGAGCGCCGCCGCCTGCGCGCGTTTGACTTGGCGCTGCTCTGGGGCGACCTGGCGGTCAGCCTGCTGGTGATGGTCGCCGGTTCGCTGCTGGTGCCGGGGCTGAGCACGAAGCAGGCGCTAGCCGTGATCGTCATTGGCACGCTGCTGGGCACCGTGCTGCTGTCGTTGGTGGGGATCATCAGCAGCCGCACAGGCGTGCCGACGATGGTCGCGTTGCGAGGGTCGCTGGGCATCCGCGGTTCGTATACGACGACGGGGCTGAACATCCTGCAGCTCGTCGGTTGGGCAGCGCTTGAGATCATCATCATGGCGCAGGCGGCCCGCGCGCTGAGCGACCACTATCTCGGCTTCGAAGGCTATTACATGTGGCTGGTGTTCTTCGCAGTCGTGGGGATGGCGATGGCCGTGGGCGGGCCCATTGTCGTCGTGCGGCAATGGATGCAGAAGTTCGGGGTGTGGGTCGTCGTCGGGGCAGCGGTATGGCTCACGTTCTATCTGTTCCACGCCTACGACATGAGCGAGATATGGCGTCGTTCCGGCGAAGGAGGCTTCCCAAACTTCTGGCAAGGCGTCGACCTCGTGGTCGCGCTGCCGGTCTCGTGGCTGCCGCTTGTTGGCGACTACAGCCGGTTCGCGCGGCGGGCGGCGCCGGCCGCGCTCGGGACATACGCGGGGTACGCAATCGCGAACATCTGGTTCTTCATGCTAGGGATGCTCTACGTGCAAGCGCTCCAGACCGACCCCGGAGGCCTGGTCGACGCGCTGGTGAAGATGATGCTGCCGCTCACTGCGGGCTGGCTGGCGCTGATCGTTCTGCTCACGGGCGAGACCGACGAAGCGTTTGCGAACATCTACTCAACAGCGGTGTCGATCCAGAACCTGGTGCCGCGGGCAACGCATGCCGTGCTCGCGGTGGCCGTGGGCATCATCGCGACGATCGTGGCAGTGAGCCTTGACCTGATCCAATACGAAAACTTTCTGCTGCTCATCGGCGGCGTGTTCGTGCCAGTGTTCGGCATCATGATCGCCGACTACTTCGTCTTGCGGCGCGGGCGCTACGCGGTGGACGAGCTGTACCGCCGGTCCGGCGAGTATTGGTACGGCTGGGGTGTGAACCCGGTAGGGGCGGTCGTATGGGTGGTGGGCTTCCTGATCTACGCCCACGCCGCCCAACCCCCGTGGCTGATCGAGCACGCGGACTTCGTCTCGTGGGTGCCGGCGTGGGTGACCCACATCGGCGGCACGATCCCGACGCTCGCCTTCACGTTCGTGGCGTACTGGGCGGGCATACAGGTGTGGCTCTCGCTGCGTGAGGGCCCAGTGGACGTCCCGACGTCGGCGGCGCGCGCTGGCGGCGGGAACTGAGGCATGTTCATGCTGGGCGCCGCCTGGCGCTGGTGGAGCGAGAGCTGGCGTTCGCCGCGACGGGCGCGGCTGACCTACATTGGGATGACGGTCGCGTTCGCTGCGCTGGCAGTCGTCGCGGTTGTGCGCGGCGAAGTGCTCGCTGCCGTCCTGGCGGGCATCGTTGCGCTGGTCACGATCGCGCTGGCAGTGTTGGCGCCGCGTCTCGCGCGGAGAACGTATCCGCGGGATGACGTGCGCTAGAATGAGGACGTAACGTTATGGAACCTCCACTGATCATCGCTGGTAAGGAGTTCCGTTCGCGGCTGATCGTGGGCACCGGCAAGTACTCGAGCCCTGAGGTCTGTCGCGCCGCGCTCGACGCCTCGGGCGCGGAGATGGTGACAGTCGCGATCCGGCGACTCGATCTCGACAACCCGGACAAGCAGACCGAGCTCGACTACATCGACTGGTCGCGCTACACGATCCTACCCAACACTGCTGGAAGCAAGACGGCCGACGAGGCGCTGTTCACAGCGCGCCTGGGGCGCGAGCTAACAGGCTCGACCTGGGTGAAGCTGGAGGTGATCCCCGATCCGAAGTACCTCCTACCTGATCCGATCGGCACGCTGGAGGCGGCGACGATCCTGATCGACGAGGGCTTCGTCGTGCTGCCCTACATCCACGCCGACCCGGTCCTGGCGCGTCGCCTGGAGGAGATCGGCTGCGCGACGGTGATGCCGCTCGGCTCGGCGATCGGCTCCGGCCAGGGGATCCTGACGCTGGATGAGATCAAGATCATCATCGAAGAGGCGAACGTGCCGGTCGTCGTCGACGCGGGGCTGGGCGCGCCATCGGATGTCGCGCTCGCGATGGAGGTTGGCTCGGACGCCGTGCTGGTGAACAGCGCGATCGCGCTCGCCGAAGACCCGCCGCGCATGGCCGAGGCGATGGCCCAGGGTGTCGAGGCGGGGCGCAAGGCGTACCTGGCCGGGCGCATCCCCAAGAAGTCATACGCTTCGGCGAGCAGCCCGCTCGAGGGCGTCGCCAAGCCGAGGCGGCGCGAGCCCGTCTCCTAGCGCCGTGACCACTCCCGCACGATCGGGCGCGCCGCCCGACCGGATGCGCCGCTGGCCCAACCCCGCGCTGATGCTGATCACGGACCGCGCTCGTCTGCGCGGACGGCGACTCGAGGAGGTGGTCTCGGCGGCGATCGACGGCGGCGTGAACGCCGTCCAGCTGCGCGAGAAGGACCTCCCCACCACCGAGCTGTACGATCTGACGATCACGCTGCGCGCAGTGGTGCGCGGGCGCGCACTGCTGCTTGTGAACGACCGCGTCGACGTGGCGCTCTCCGCTGGTGCGGACGGCGTCCACCTTCCCGAGCGCAGCCTGCCGGGCGAGAAGGTGCGCGGCCTTGTAGGAGAGCACGTCATCGTCGGGCGTTCAGTCCACAGCGTCGAGGCAGCGCAACGCGCCGCGTCTGATGGCGTCGACTACGTGCAGGTCGGCGCCGTGTACGAGACGGCGTCGAAGCCAGGCGTCGTGCCCGCGGGCGTGGAGCTCGTGCGCGCCGTCGCCGATGTGGTGTCCGTGCGCGTCATCGCTGTCGGCGGCATCACGGCGGAGGCTGTCGGCGAGGTGATCGAGGCTGGTGTGGACGGCGTCGCGGTTATCGGCGCGATTCTGGACGCGGACGACCCCCGTTTGGCGGCGTCCAAGTTGTGGCACGCGCTGGATGAGGCCTACGGCTGATGATTACGCTCACGGTGAACGGCAAACAGCGCTCGCTGGACGGCGAGACGGCGCTGCCGCCGTTCCTCGACTCGCTCGGCGTGAATACGAAGCTGATCGCCGTGGCGGTGAACGGCGAGGTGGTGCCGAAGAACCTCTATGGCGAGACCGTCCTGCGCGAAGGCGACGAGGTGGAGATCGTGCGTATGGTGGGCGGCGGCGCAGCTTCGACGTCCGACGCTGAGCGGCAGCACGGTGCAGACGTGGTTATTGCCGGCGCGGGGATTATCGGCTGCGCCATTGCGTACGAGCTGTCGCGGCGGGGCGTCTCCTGTCTGCTGCTGGACAGCCGCCGGCTCGGCATGGCGGCGACGAACGCTGCCGCGGGCGTCCTCGCGCCGCTCGCTGAGTTCAAACGTCCCGACGCGCTGGTGCAGCTCGGGCTGGCCAGCCTGCGCCTGTATCCACAGTGGGTCGATCGGCTGCGCGAAGAAGTGCCGGACATCGATGTCGAATTCGTGCTGAACGGCGTGCTGCGCGTCGCGTTCGATGAGACAGAGATGGACGACCTGCGTGTGGGAAAGCGCTCGGCACGGGGGCTGGGCATGGAGTTGATCGAATTGGACGCGACGGAGCTGCGCGAGGCGGAGCCGCGCCTGAGTGAGCGTATCGTCGGCGGGCTGCTCTGCCCGGAAGAGGGGCAGGTGAGCAACCAGCTCTTCACGCTTGCGCTGTCACGCGCGGCGAAGAAGCGTGGCGCGCGTATCGTCGAAGGAGCGCCGGTGTCGGGCTTCCGCACGCACGCTGGGCGCGTAACCGCCGTGCGCACGCCGCAAGGAGAGTTCGCCTGCGATCGGCTGGTGCTCGCGTCGGGGGCGTGGACGCGCCCGCTCGCGCGCAAGCTGCACGTCGAAGTGCCGACCCGACCCGTGCGCGGCCAGATGCTGGCCTTTGGGCGCATGGCGCTCCCCATCCACCAGCCGGTTTGGGGCGCGCACGGCTACGTGCTACCGCGCGCGAACGGGTTGGTCTTCGCCGGAGCGACAGTGGAGGAGGTGGGCTTCCGCATTCGCACGACGCAACGCGGGCTGGCGCAGGTGCGCCGCGCTGCGTTCGAGCTGGTGCCGCAGCTGCGACACGCCCGCGAGCATTTCTCCTGGGCGGGACTGCGCCCCGGCTCGCCGGATGGCCTGCCGATCATGGGCGCGCTGCCTGGCTGGGAGAACGTCATGGTGGCGACGGGCCACTTCCGCAACGGCATCCTCCTCGCGCCGGTGACGGGCGAGCTCCTCGCGCAGGCGATCGTCGACGGTCGGCCAGGCGAAGCGCTCGTTCCGTTCGACCCGGCGCGGTTCGCGTAACCCGGAGCTAACGTTCGAATCGTTCCGCCAACTCCTGTGCGGCAGCGCGCACGTCGTCCGCGGCGCAGACGGCGCTGATCACCGCGATCGCGTCGGCGCCGGCCTCAATCACCTGGTTTACGTTCGCAGCGGTGACGCCGCCGATGGCGACGACCGGTACATCCACCGCGACCTTCACCTCGCGAAGGCGCTCCGGGCTGGCAGGGCGCGTGCGCTCGGGCGCTTGCGATGCGGTGGGGAAGATCGCGCCGACGGCGACGTACGACGCGCCGGCGGCCTGCGCGCGGCGCGCTTCGTCAGCGTTGTTTGTCGAGACGCCGACGATGAAGCGGGGCGGGACGAGCGGCCGCACCGCCTCGACCGGCAGGTCATGCTGGCCGAGGTGGACGCCGTCTGCCTCGAGCACGAGCGCGAGATCAACGTGGTCATTCGCGATGAAGAGCGCGTCGTGGGCGCGGCACAGCTCTCGAATCGCGCCCGCCTGCGCGAGCTGCTCGCCCTTGTCGCGACGCTTATCGCGCCACTGGAGCAGCGCCGCGCCGCCCTTGAGCGCGAGGCGCGCGACGTCGATGGGGTCGCGGCTGGCGCAGGCGTCGGGGTCGATGATCACGTACAGGCCGCGGATGCGGGCGTTGTTGGGCACGGCTCCATTGTAGGCGAGATCCGTCACCTCACCAGGACGCGGCCACGTATGATGTAGCCATGCGCGTTCCCCACTTCGCCGCCTTGATCGTACTCAGCGTCATCTGGGGCTCGGCGTTCATGCTGGTCAAGGTGTCCCTGGACGAAGTGCCACCGCTCACGCTGGTGGCGGGGCGGTTGGCAGGCGCGGCGCTGTTCCTCGCGATCGTCCTGCTGATGACCCGCCGCGCGTGGCCGCGTGATGGGCGCACGTGGCGCATCTTTCTGCTGCTTGCCCTCGCGAACAACATCTGGCCGTTCACGCTGATCACGTGGGGCCAGCAGCGCATCGATAGCAGCTTGGCCGCGATCTTGACAGCGAGTATGCCGCTCTCGACGATCGTCCTCGCGCACCTCTGGCGCGAGGAGCGGCTGTCGCCGGACCGCGTGCTTGGCGTGCTGGTGGGCTTTGGCGGCGTGATCTTGCTCGTCGGCGCCGACCTGCGCGACCTCACGTCGTCGAACACGCTGTCGCAGCTTGCGGTGATCGGCGGAGTGTTAGGCTACAGCTTCGGTGCGGTGTTCGCGCGCAAGTATGTGCGAGGCGGCGACCCGGCCGTCTACTCCGCGGGCCAGATGCTGATGGCCGCTGTCGTGATAACGCCCGTCGCGCTGGGTGTGGATCGCCCGTTCGATCTGGACATCTCGCTGAAGGTGGCGCTGGCGTGGGGAGCGCTCGGCGTCGTGATGAGCGGGCTCGCGTACATCCTGTTTTACTGGCTGATCCAGCACATCACGGCCACGCAGTCGTCGATGGTGACGTACCTGATCCCGATCACGGCAATCTTCTGGGGGGCGGTCGTGCTCGACGAAAATCTGGCGGCGACGAGCCTAGCCGGCCTCGCGATCATCATCGCCGGCGTGTGGCTCGTGAACGGCGGTGGTCAGTGGCTGCGCGAACGCGTGCAGGGCGATCGCGTGGACGCGCGTCCGGTGGGCGGCGCGAGCGGACGCAGCGATGGAGGCGCGCTTTAGTTTTCTTCGTCCTCCAGCCACTGGTTGAAGCGCGGCGCGCGCTTCTCGCGGAAGGCGATCATGCCCTCGCGCGAGTCCGGGTGGTGGTCTGAAATCGCGGTCTTCGTGGCGATGTCATCGAATGCTTCCAGCATGTTCTGCTCGTAGGCGTTGTAGATCGAGCGCTTGAGCAGGCGCATCGCCACCTGCGGGCCTTCGGCCAGCTCGCGCGCCAGCTCCATCGCGCGATCCATCAACTGCTCGGGCTCGACCGCCTCATGCACGAGGCCGAGATCGAGCGCCTCGCTGCCGGAGACGACGCGCTTGCGCATGAGGAAGTCGATCGTCTTGGCGACACCGATGTGCTGAACGAGCAGGTAGTGTCCGCCCTCGTCTGGCTGGAGGCCAAAGCGCAACGTGGCGCTGCTCAGCCGCGCCGTCGTCGCGGCGATGCGGAAGTCGCACGAGAGCGCGAGCGAAAGGCCGGTCTGCACCGTGATGCCGTTGATCGCTGCGATCGATAGCTTGTCGAGCGAGCGGATGGCGAGGTTGACCGCCTGCGAGATGCTGCGCAGCGCGTCGTAGGTGCCGATTTCGCTGATGCGGCGTCCCTGCCGGCTGCTCCACGGGTCGTCGATCTCCGGCGCCAGCGCCTTGCCCCTGGTCTCCAGGCGGCCGGGGCGCGCGCCGCCCAGGAACGGTCCGCCGTCGCCGCTGCAGAAGGCGCGGCCCTCGCCGGTGAAGACGATGACGCGCACGCCGTCGTCGAGCTGCGCCTGCGTCATCGTCTCGACCAGGTCGCGCTTCATTCCCACCGTCATCGGGTTCAGGTTCTCCGCCTCGTTGAAGGTAATCAGGGCGATGCCGGGATCGTGCATCGCCACCTCGAAGCCACGGAAGTTGCCGGTTTGCATCAGGTCCCTCCTTTCGCCGATTTTGCTTCGCGCCGTATCCCCACACTTATGGATACGTAGTCTTGTATCCGAGGAGTCGGCCGACGGGCGCGAGCGCCGCGAGTAGAAGCTTCTGTACGGCAATCGGAAGGCCGGGTAGATAGGTCTCATCGGGCAGGCCGCGAGCGATGACGGCAAGCCGCAAGGGGTTGGGACGGCCTTGGCGATCGACCTTCCCGTCCGTCGCCAGTTTGCAGGCTGTTTCAATGAGCGTTTCTGTCTGCATCGCGGGCCTGATCTCGGCCAGGATGCGGAGCTCCTCGGTGCTCTCATTGCGAAGATGGTGCGCGGTGCCGCGCGGCACAATCACAGTCTCGCCGGCCAGTACGTCTCGCTCCATCTTGCCGAGCCGGATCCGGGCGGTTCCGGAGAGAACCTGAACGCGCTCTTCCTGTCGCGCGTGGAGGTGAGGTCCCGGAACGAATCCTCCCGGTCGGAAGGCGGACTCCCACTGGAGGAGTTCGCCGTTCGTCTCCGATGAGGTCTTGAGGAAGGTAACCCGCTCGCCGGTGACTGGGTTCTCGATGACATCGCCTGATGCTGCCATGGCGCTCCTTTCGGTTGTGCGGTCTTCCTACCGCCCCTTGAACTGTGGCTCGCGCTTCTCGGCGAAGGCGCGCGGGCCTTCGCGGGCGTCTTCGGTCGATTGCACGATCGCCATCGCCTGGCCGGCGGCCTCGATCGCCTCGCCCACGTCGCTAGCCTGGCCGCGATAAACGAGGCGTTTGGCGAGCTGGACGGCGACCGCCGGCCCGCGCGCGATACGCTCGGCGAGTTCTCGTGCGACGGGCAACAGCTCGTCCCCCGGCACGACGCGCGTGACGTAGCCGATGCGCAGTGCTTCCTGCGCATCGATGAAGTCGCCCGTCCAGATCAGCTCCAGCGCCTTCGCCAGCCCGACGATGCGCGGCAGGTAGTAGCAACCGCCGTCGCCGGGCACGAGGCCGACCTTCACGTAGGACATGGCGAAGCGCGCCTGTTCGGACGCGATGCGGATGTCGGCCATGCTGCACATATCCATCCCCGCGCCGACGGCCGGTCCGTTCGCCGCGCAGATGTAGGGCTTGTCGAGCAGCGCCACCTGGCGGGGGACGTGATGGACGCCGTCACGTAGCCAGTTGCGCCTGTCGGCGGCCGAGGGCGGCCCGCCGTCGCTCGACGCGTCCGACAGCTCTGAGCCACCGCGCAGGTCGGCGCCGGCGCAGAAGCCGCGGCCCGCACCGGTGACGATCACCGCACGTACCTCGGCATCGACTCGCGCGGCTTCGAGGGCGCGCGCCCACTCGCGGATCATGGTTGGGGTGAACGCGTTCATCCGTTCGGGCCGGTTCAGCGTGATGGTGGCGACGCCGTTTGCCGTCTCGTAGAGGATCTCGGTGTAGTCCATCAGTGGGCTCCAATTCTCCGCTACTGCCGAACTGTCAGGGCCAGGCTGAAATCCTGGTCTACGCTCCGTGCTGGGCGTGAGCGGGCCAATTCTAACAGAAGCAGCGCGTTCGCTGGACGCACGCGCCGCGAACTTTTATCATTGTGCACGACTTCACTAGACGCGAACAGCCAGGCTTTAGCCTGGCCTTCGTAATAGGAGCGGAGGAGGCACGGCGTGGGCCTGGACGAACGTTGGACGGACATCGATAAGATGCTGCAGCCTGCTCCCATGAGCACCGACGAGTTGCACCAGCGCGTCGTGCCGGATGTGGCTCAGGCGCGCTTCGAGTTCCCGACGCCGGAACTTGCCTCTTATCGCACGTTCGTCAACGTGCCAGAAGTCACGCTGCCCATCACCGACGCAGAGGGCCAACAGCACACGCCCGACATCGTCGTCGTCGATACGCCGGGCAACATCCTGAAAATCGTGGCCCAAGTCGAGACCGCGGAGACGGTGACAGCCGAGCGCGCGCAGGATGTCTGGACGATCTACGCGAAGCTGCGCGACGTGGCGTTCTATCTCTACGTGCCGGTCGGCTACGGTGGCGCGGCGAAGCGGCTATGCAAGCAAGCAAAACTGGATGTCTACGGCTTTCGCACGTGGCGCTACGTGCCCCAGGGCATCGAAGTGAACGACATCTCGGAGCCACCGGAGATCGTCCACGCGCTTATGCCGCCCTTCGCACGCAAGCTCATGCGCGGCCAGTAATCTAGAAGTTCGAATCTCTAACTCTTCAGGTTTGCCTCGAGATCCAGATCACGCCGCGCTAGGTTCGATGTCGAGCGCCCGTCCGATCTCTTCGCGGTGCTGCGGGTAGCGCGCGGCGAAGGCGCGTACCAGGCCGAAGCAGCCGCTGATCATCATGTCGCCGTGGGGCGTGGCGAAGTAAGGGTCGAGGCGGCTGCCGCGCAGCCGGCCGCGCTGCGGCCCGGTGACGGCGAGGAACGGCTGCGAGCCGGCGGGCGCTCGGTCGGCGTAGTAGACGCCGTGGCCCTTGCTACCGAAGACCTCGTCGTGCGCCAGCGAGCCCGCAACGAGCCGTTCCGTGAAATCCTCGATCTGCTCGGTTGTCATCTCACCGGTGTGATGCTCGTAGAGGCTGTGGATGTGCGCGCCGCGCAGGTGGAAGGCGAGCGCGTGCATGTTGCCTAGATTGAGCACGAGCTGCTCGTCCGCGGCGGCTACCCGTGGGTCCTGGAGCGCGCCGAGTGCTGCCGCCGCTCCCGTGTCGAGGAAAACGGTGGGCGCTTCGCCGTGGGCCGCCGCGACCATGGTGCGTGCGCGGGTGAGGTAATCGGGCAGCTCCTCGGGCAGGTAGGCGAAGGCGAGCAGGTCGTTTTTCTGCTCGACGACCCGTCGCAGATGGTCGAAGCGAAAGAGGCGGTCCGAGTAGTCCGGCGGCGCGTTGCCGTGGTCGAGGCAGCCGAGCGCGAGGCCGTCGAACTCGCCGGAGACGTCGAACGCGGCGAGCGCGCTGCGGATGGCGCCGAGATCGAGGTCGCGCAGCTCGATGCGCTCCGCGCCGTCGAGAGCGACCTCACCGTCGTCAACGATGCGCACGCCCATGGCCGTCACGCGCCCGAGGTCATCGTCGAAGGTGCGCGCTGCCTCAGCCGTGGCGAAGGCCGCGCAGCCGGCCTTGAGGTGGCCTTCCAGCGCCCAATGGCAAGGCCCGCCGCCCTGGATCACGCCTGTGAGCAGTACCGGACGCTGCGTAGCCGTCGCGCGGCGGATGCGGCCCGCGGCGATCGAGGTGGCGCTCGGCATGACGAGCTTGATGCTGTTCTCGACGGGGCCGGACGAGTCGAACAGGAGGATGTCCTGCGTGCCAGTGCCCATGTCGATAGCGAGAATGCGCATGTCGTGCTGCGGCCGGTGTGATGCGAGTTCGGACGGCCGTTACCGTTATTGTAGCATCGCCATTTGAGTACGGGCTGTGGTGGTTCGAGGAGGGCCGCCCGCCGGACGGGATGGCACGGCGTCCGGCGGGCGGCAGGGAGGGCTCGACGCCTAGGATGGAGGATCGAGCAATTCGCCCGTGTACCACTGATGGCAGAGGTACGCGCTCGAGAGGAGGAGCACCAGGATGATGGCGAGGATGAAGGCCATTGCAGACTCCCTTCGTCGAGCGGGCGATGCCCGCTTTAGGAACGTACGTTCCAGAGAACACGTGTACTATAGAACATAGTTGCTGATGCTGTCAAGGGGTCTGGAAGGAAAATTTGCGACTTTTTTTCGATCGCGCCGGGAAGCTAGGAATGCTCTCGTTCAGCCCGAATCGCTTCGAGGGCGAGTAAGCGTACGTCTTCGGCGACCGACCTCGGGTCTTCGCCAAGCAGCGGCAGCGGCTCGCTCGCGAGAAGCTGCGCCTCGGAGACCCAGACGAGCGTGTCGTCGGGCGCGCTGGGCTCGCGGGAGGTGCCGGGGCGCGGGCGCGAGAAGTAGATCAGGTCGATGTGCTGGTGAGGCTCCTCTGCCTCTGCGCTGTCCTCGATCAGGACCGTGAAGGGCGCTTGGAGCTGGGCCGGCTCGTCGAACGCGAAGGCGGGCGTGAGCGCGAGCAGCTCTGCTTCGATGCCTGTCTCTTCACGCACCTCGCGGAGCGCGCCCGCGACGGGGTCCTCATCCGGCAGGAGGTGGCCGCCGGGCGGCATCCACTGCTGCAGCTTGCGATGCCAGTGGAGCAGCGTCCGGCCCTCGTGCACGACAAACGCGGTGGCGGTGAAGTGTCGCTTCATGCGTGCGCTATCAGCTCGATCGGGAACGACTCCAGCGTTTCGAGCACAAGGTCTGCGTCTTCGATCGGAGGAAAGGCCGTGCTCGCTGCGCGCACCTGCACCGCGAACATGCCCGCGGCCTGCGCCGACCCGATGCCGACCGGCGTGTCTTCGATCGCGACGCATGCGCTCGGTTCGATCTCCAGTAGCTCCGCGGCCTTGAGGTAGAGGTCGGGCGCGGGCTTGCTTTTTTCGGCCATCTGCCGCCAGACGATAGCGTCGAAGCACTCGAGCGGCAGCTCAGCCGCACCAAGCACGGCGTGCACCCACGGCTCCCACGACGACGTGGCGAGGCCGATTGGCGTGTGCTGGGCGCGCAGGCGTTCGAGCAAGCCCCGCACGCCGGGGAGGGGCGGGCGAGGCTTGCGTAGGTGGTCGAGCAGCACCACGTTGTAGCGGTCGAGGTACTCCTTCGGGTCGCCGTCGAGGCTGAGCATGTCGCGCACGCGGTTCCATGTGGTAGAGGTGCTAGTGCCGAGTAGCTCTTGGTACTGAGCCCAGTCGATCCGCTTGCCGGCTGGCGCGATGACCTCGTTTAGCGCCTCGTAGAACGCTGGTTCGCTGTCCGCGAGCACGCCGTCCATGTCGAAGATGACAGCGCGAAAACGGCGCGCGGCATCGCTCACCGCGGGCTCCGTAGCGGGTAGCTCGCCAGCGTTTCGAATTCGGGCATCTCTTCGGTGAGCCAGGCCTTGATGAAGTCGAGCCGGCGCACGGGGAACGTCGGGCCCGGTGCTTCGCTGCGCAGCTCCGCGAGCGTCGTTTTGAGCTGATCCAGGCCCTCGTTCGACGTGAAGCGCGCGATGCTGACGTGGGGCAGGAGGGCGCCGTCGAACGGGTAGCGCGGTATCTCCGGCGCCTCCTCTGTGAGCTTCTGGTTCAGCTCTGCGAGGCGGTCACCGCCCAAGACCTCGACGAAGACGACCTCGGCGAAGCCGCTGGCCAGCCCGAGCTGCGCCTCGAACGCTGTCTCGTCGGCGAGCACGGCGCGCACCCTGTTCGCTATGCGCGCGACGTCCTGGCGCAGCACGTCGCTTTCCTTCGTCCGCTTGATCACCTGAAAGCCGCAGCCCTTGACGGTAATGTGCCAGTAGTGCTCCGGGTACGGTTCGACGCCCGGGATGCCGGCGATGCGCTCAATTAGGCGTGCGAGATGGGCGCAGGCGGCCGTGTCCTCGATGCGCACGAGGAACGTCAGGTACTGCGCGCGGCCCTGTGCCCACCGGCCCTCGAGCGTGTCTTCGTACAGCAGGAGCGCGTCGCGCGTTTGGAAGCTCGCCCAGGCGCCGTCAAAGGATGAGGCGACTTCGTTCATGTCAGGTAGGTGTGTAGTGTTAGCTGATCTTCGTGACGGTGAAGCGCATGACGCCCTTGGGCGCGGTTACCTGCACTTCGTCACCGACACGCTTGCCCAGCAGCGCCCGCCCAACTGGCGACTCGTGGCTGATCTTGCCTTCCTTGGGGGCGGCCTCGGGTGCGCCGACGATCGTGAACTCCCGCGTCTTCTTGTCGTGGTCGACGACGGCGACAGTCGATCCGATCTGCACTTTGCTGGCGTGGTGGGCCTTCTCCTCGTCGATGATCTGGGCGTCCTGCATCAGCTTTTCCAGGGTCAGAATGCGCCCCTCGACGAAGGCCTGCTCGTTCTTGGCGTCGTCGTACTC
>JBAROU010000086.1:0-3409 GCA_049642385.1 Dehalococcoidia bacterium
GTCTACGACGGCGCGACCGGGCTGCACAACCGCACGTACTTCATCGATCGGCTCACGCTGGAGTGCGACCGGTCGGAGCGCAGCGGCCGCGGGTTTTCCGTGCTCGCACTGCACATCCGCGCGATGAGCTCGGAGCGCGACAAGGATGCGGGCATCTCCGAAGCGACGATGCAGCGCACCGCCGAAGTGATCAACAGCCAGACCCATCCGTCTGACCTGGTTGGGCACTTGAGCGCGACGGAGCTGGCGATCCTGGCGATAGGCGTCGACCGGGAACACCGGAAGAAGCTGCTCGATCGCTTGCGAGAAGCGGTTGCCAGCGATCTATCGGCGGCTGGCAAGGGCACCCCGAAGGCTGTGGTCACGGGCGGAGCAGCGACCTACGGCGTGGACGGCGAAGATCCGGCGGCGCTCATTCAGGCGGCGCGTTCTGCGGCGACGATGGGCAGCGCCTCCGCGCGCTCGAACGCGCGGTCACGAGACGCCGCGTAGGCCCTACGCCACCTCGGACGCCTGGCCCTGCTCGACCCACTTCCTGTACATCGACGCGTAGTAGCCACCACGCTCGACAAGCTCGTCGTGGCTCCCATCCTCGATGATCCGGCCATGGTTCACGCACAGGATGCGCTCCGCCTGTTCCGCCGTGCTCAGCCGGTGGGCGATGATCACACTCGTGCGGCCTGCGAGCGCTTTGCGCATCGCCCGCTCGATCAGCGCTTCGCTGCCCGGATCGAGGCTCGATGTCGCTTCGTCCAGAATGAGCACCGGTGGGTCGGCGAGGAACGCCCGCGCGATAGACACGAGCTGCTTCTCGCCCGCGGATAGGCGTGAGCCGCGGTAGCTTACAGGCGTGTCGTATCCTTGGGGCAGCGACGTGATGAAGTCGTGCACGCCGAGCGCCTTGCAGGCGGCGATGAGTTCGCCGTCAGTTGCGTCAGGTTTCCCGAAGCGGACGTTTTCGCCGATGGTACCCGTGAACAGGAAGCCCTCCTGCGGCACCATGATCACCGCCCGGCGCAGGTCATCGGACGAGAGCCAGCTGAGATTGATGCCGTCAAGCGACACGCCGCCGGCCGTCGGGTCGTAGAACCGCATCATCAGCTTCGCCAGCGTCGACTTGCCGGCGCCCGTGGGCCCGACTAGCGCGATGCGCTGGCCGGCGGACACGACGAGGCGCACATCGTTCAGGACCGGCACGTCTGGTACGTAGGAGAACGTCACGTTCTCGAACTCGATCTGGCCGCGCACCGGCTGCGGCAGCGCCGCTGGATCGCGCGGCTCCCCGACGTCCGGTTCGACCGCGAGCAGCCCAAACACCTTCCGCAATGCCGCGAAGCCGCTCTGCAGCAGGTCGTACACCTGTGAGAGCTGTTGAATCGGCTGGAAGATGAAGTTCAGGTAAAAGATGAACGCCGCGATGGTGCCGACGGTCACGGTCGTTCCGAAGATGCCGCGTCCCCCGAAGTAAAGAATGAGCCCCACGCCGACGCCGCCCAGTAATTCGATGAACGGGATGTACGCCGACGAAATGCGCACGGTGCGCAGATTCGCCTCGTAGTTCAGCTCGTTGATCGCCACGAAGCGCTCCGTGTTGTCCCGCTCGCGCGCGAACGCCTGGACGACCCGCATGCCCGCGAACGCCTCTTGCATGTGGATCAGCACATCGGCGATGCGGTCGCGGACGGCCTCATAGGCGCGCTCCGAGTAGGCGCGGAAGATCGTCGTCGCGATCACGAGCGGCGGCAGAATCACCAGGCTCACCAGCGATAGCTGCCAGCTCATGATGAACAGAATGATCACGGTGCCGATGAGCAGGAACAACGCCTGTATGACCATCAGGAAGCCCTGGTTGAGCACGTCCGAGAGCGCGTTCATGTCCGCTGTCATGCGCGAGACGAGCCGGCCCGAGTTCTCGCCGTCGAAGAACGACATCGAGAGGCGCTGGTAGTGCGTGAACAGCCGCATCCGCAGATCGCGCAAGAAGTGCTGACCCACCCAGCTCACTGTGTACGTGCTGATCGCCTGAAAGATGTACGTCGCTATGGCGAGAACGACGAACACGAGCGAAGCCACGACGATCGCGTTGCCGTTGTGCTGTACCAGGCCCTTGTCGATCGCCTGCTGGATCACAATCGGTCGCGCCAGGTTCGCCGCAGCAAACAGGCAGATCGATGCGATCGCGATGACGATGACGAGCCAGCGCGGCGCCAGCATGCGCCATGCTTCGCGGGCCGTGTTGGCGTGCGGCAGCTTGTCGTGACGGATGAGGTCGCTCATGACGGCACCGCTACCTGGCCCAGCAGCGCCTGGTAGCGCGGGTTGCTGAGCATCAGCTCCGTGTGCGTACCCATGTCCAGCACGCGACCCTGGTCCATCAGCACGACCTGGTCCGCGAGGGCGATCGTCGAAAGCCGGTGCGAGATGATGATCGTCGTTCGATTCTGCATCACTTGGCGCAACGCGTTGCGGATCTCCTCCTCCATGCGGGCGTCCACGCTCGAGGTGGCATCGTCCAGGATCAGGACGCGGGGCTGCGTCAGCACCGCCCGCGCGATGGCGATGCGCTGGCGCTGGCCACCGGAGAGCGAGAAGCCCTGCTCGCCGATGACCGTGTCGTAGCCGTCCGGCAACCGGTCGATGAACTCCGCCGCCTGCGCCAGCAGCGCGGCTTCCTCCATCGCTTCATCCGAGGCGTCGAGCCGGCCGTAGGCGATGTTGTTGCGGATGGTGTCCGAGAACAGGAACGTGTCTTCGAAGACCAGCCCGACGTTCTGACGCAGCTCGCGCAGCTTCAGCTCGCGGATGTCGGCGCCATCGATCGTAATGGAGCCGCCGTCGATGTCGTAGAAGCGCGGCAGCAAGCGCGCGACGGTGGACTTGCCGCAGGCGGTCGGGCCGACGAGGGCGATCGCGGTGCCCGCCGGGATGCGTAACGAGAAGTCGCGCAGAACGGGGCGGCCCGCCTGATAGCTGAACGTCACGTTGTCGAACCGGATCTCACCGCCGCCCTCGGGCAGCGCGTGCGCGTGGGGGCGCTCGCGGATCGTTGGCTCCTCCTTGAGCACGTTCCAGACGCGCGCGGCTGAGGTCGCAGAGCGCTGGCCGGACGCGATCAGCTCGCCCAGGCCCTGTACGGGCCAAACGAGCATGTTGAGTAATTGGAAGAACGTCACGAAGTTGCCGGCACTGATCGCGCCTTGCAGGACCAGCCAGCCTCCGTAGGCGAGGATCACCAGCTGACCGATCGCCGGTAGGAGAAAGAACAGCGGCGTGTAGGCTGTGCGCAGCCGCGTCACTTCCATGTTGTCATCGAAGATCTGGTCGGCGACGCCGCGCAGCTTGCTGATCTCGTGCTCCTGCCGCCCAAACGACCGCACAAGGCGCGCCCCAGCAATGTTCTCCTCCACGG